>JBFMDF010000401.1:0-2310 GCA_040753935.1 Bacteroidota bacterium
GGAAAACCTGGCGCTGAACCAAAAGTAACGCGGCAAACATCAGGACACAAACTGCTCCCACCCATTCCGAGCACAACAACGTGGGTGAAGCCGGCATTTTTTATTTCATTTCCAAACGAAAGTAGATGTTCGGCATTCTCTTTCATCAGCGCAATGCTGTTCAGCCATCCAAGCCGATTGAGAATTGAGTTCTTGTGTTCTTCTTCGCTTCGCCAAATGGAATAATCCTTCTCCCACAGCCGATTGACGATCGCTTGTTTAGAGAAAAAGGTGAACTGGTGATTCAGGTTTTCTTGTAATTGACCAGGAAAAATAGAAATTGAAGACATAATTGAATGTGAAGATGTTTGGTAGCTTTATCTTCTAATCTTGGTGATGTTCTGTCATTGTTCAGCAATGATGATGGATGATGTGGTATATCACTCAATTTTCATCTAGAGTGAATATACCCAATCTTGAGGAAAATAAAAACGGGTAAAAAATTTAGAGATGACATCTCTTAAAGATATGCCGTTTCTGCGTTTGCGGAGAGAATATCGCAAAACCAAAAGTTATCACGGAAAGCTTTTGCGCCGATGGTAATTGGAATGGTTGTCCGAAAATTAGGAGACTGAAATACAAACGAATGGTACTCCCCGTTTTCGCCGCAGGGGTCAACATCTGCAGGAAGAGAGTCAAAAAATTCCTTGTCCATCACTCTTCCAACAAAACGTTCCGAAAGCTTGCGCGGATCGCAGGTAACCGTTACAGATTGAAAATCATTGGCAAGAAATTCTCTGACCAACTCTGTTGTAGGAATCTTCCATAAGGGAAAGAGTGCGCGCATTCCGACTTTCGCCAGATTGTTTTCACGATACAATTTCAAATCTTCAAGAAAAATATCGCCAAAAGCGATAGTCGAAATTCCTTCCTGTTGAATTTCCTCGCACACACGCGCCATCGCTACTTCGTATTCAGCGTTACCCGCATTCTTAGTGATGAAAACCTTCTTTAACGGAAGGTGAAGTGCCGCTGCCTGCTGTTCCAGCAGCGACACCCGAACGCCGTGCATACTAATTCGATCATAATCTTTTGTTACGGTTGTCAGCAATCCCACCACTTCATACTTTACTGATTGCGACAACTCCCACAATGCCAGAGCGCTGTCTTTCCCGCCGCTCCACGAAAGATAGAGTTGATGTTTCATTAGTGTTTGAAGGCGATATCACCAGGAATAATGCCCGTTGTAAATGCCCCAATACTGTTTCCATTCTTGTCATAAATTTTTACTTCGCCATCAGTCACGTAATTCTTCGCGTCGGCAACATAGATGTAATCGGTAACGTCGTCAACAGCTATGGAGTAGGCAGACGAAGTAGAAACAAGTGCACTCAACAAAATTGCATTTGTCTTTGTATCAATTTTTGCAATTCCGTTCTTCACCGAAAGCAGCGCATATCCATTTTTTGAAACTGCAATTTCACTCGGATGTCCGAACGTTGCTAAGGGAAAAGGTATTGTCACAATAACGGTATCCGCTTTTGAACTAATCACAGAAACACTGCCAGGCGTATCATTTGCCGGATTGCTCCAATCTGAATATCCCGAACATTGAACGAGTACATCCCCATCGGCATCAACACCAATAGAGTTTGGTCCTTTACCGACAACAATGGTTTTCACTACCTTGTCAGTAGCAACATCAATAACGGAAACGGTGCTGTCCCTTCCCCACCCGGCATTGCACACATACACTTTGCCATTAGCAATAGCAATCCCTTCCGGCTTTGAACCAACAGCGATAGAATCTTTCACCACCTGAAACGTAGTAGGATTGATTACCGTTACGGCATTGGTATTCCAGTTGGTCACGTACGCTTTTGTTTCGCTTGCAACAGCAATCTGTCTCGGACTTTTATTGGGAAGTTGAATTGTTCCAAGCACAGCATTTGTTTCGGTTGAAAAGATGATGACCTTGTGAGAATTGTTGACAACAATGAATCCCTTTGTTCCAAAAAGAACAATATCGTTGCCGGTATCGCCAAGCGTACCAAGCACGTCCTGATATGTTTTCGAGGAATCGGGATTGTATAATGTTACCGTAGAATTTGTTCTTCCAAAATTTCCTTCGTTCAGAACATACACCCCTTTGGTATGAGGCGGCGGCGTGTCCTTTGGAATAACCGTTTCACTTTTTTTGCAACCGGTATATGAAACCAGAATAACCATCGCAAACAACATAGAACGTTTGAACATCGTAGTACTCCTTATTTAGTAATGAAGTGAAATTGTCAGTGCAAAACTCCGCCCCGGAACAGGATAGGACGGAAT
>JBFMDF010000402.1:0-2293 GCA_040753935.1 Bacteroidota bacterium
GAGGATACGAATCCAAAAACCACCTCGAACCGATTTTTCCGGACATTACGACGTACAATGAAGAGTCATTTGATGAATGTGATCGTATCACCAGTTTGTAATTTTTCTCTTTCAATTTTTCAAAGGTGTACGTTTCTCCTTCGCTTTTCCACGATCCAATCAGCGAAGGATTGAAGACGGCATCAGCTTCGGTGAACAGCGGTTGAATAGACCGTGCTGGACAGCCGGCAACAAGAAATGTGAGTGTAACGATGAGAGCAACCCGAAACGCACGCATGACAGCCTCCTCATGGTTGGTAGTAACAACGTATTGTTTTCTGTTCAACTGCAATATGGGAATAATAAGAGAAAGAATAAAGGAAGAGATAGATGGATTTTTTCTCTCCCCCGCGACCTAAAGAGTTCGATATACCGTTGATAAACGCCGACACTGTTTACCACGCTACGGAAGCACCTCTGTTTGTTTGCTTTGCACTCGACGGAATATGACGTACCGATCGCCGAATTTCAGCGGTGTCGTGTATTGATTCTCCTCCAACTTTGCTACTGCTTGCCTGATGTGGTACGGATAGACCTGAATATTCACTGTGCCCAGCATACCGTATTGAGTGCGCGATGGCGACGTTGAATGCAGAGCAACCATTTCTTCAAATTTGTAGCCATGCTCCAGCAATGCAAACACAGAATCAGCCTCATCCTTGGTAGCCATGACAATTTCCTGCAACGACAGGTATTGAGGCTCTGAAAATTGAACAATTGCCGCCTGCTTCAACCACAACTTCATCGGCTTGTTCTTATAAAGTGCCGGCGTGTACCGCCACTGTTTAATTGCTGCAATTGCAGTCGCATCCCACTCCCTATTACCACTACCGGAGAGGAGTTCAACGAATTTGACGGAGCCATCTTCTGTAACCAACAATTTAAATTCGATACGCAACTGTGTTGACGCTATTGGAGTGGGAAAGGCAGGAAGCGGATACTGGACGATGAGTTCAGGAAGCGTAATGTCGGAAAGTTCTTCCGTCGAAGAACATGCGGCAAGCAAGGTGCAGACTACAATGACACTCAGAGGTTTCATGACGCACCTCCTTTCGTTTTGCCGTACTAAGGTACCAACATTTTGAAGTGGAAGTCAAGAAAGAAAAAATCCCCGAAACATGCGTGTTTCGGGGATCATCCGGTAACGGTGAAGGATGGAGATTATGAATTGCTGCGAGTTCCCAATTGACGATCCATCATCAGTAAACTCACGGGAGAGTCGCCGACAAGTTTCAATTGTTCAACAATGCCGAGTGCAGTTTTTTCTTCTTCCACCTGTTCTGTGATGAACCACTGCAACATTACCTGCGTCGGATAGTCATTTTCTTTTACGGCAAGTTCGTACAACTTGTTGATGAAGCCGGAAATTTTTCTTTCGTGCTCTAACGTTTGTTCAAACATTGTTAACGGAGATTTGAAATCACTCGGCGGTTGGTTGATGGCAAGCAGTGTCACAGAGGCGTTGCGATTGTGAATGAAATCATAAATCTTCATTGCATGTGTTGCTTCTTCTTTGCTCTGCATCTTCATCCACTGAGCAAAACCGGGGAAATTTCTCGATTCACAGTATGCCGCCATTGAAAGGTACAGATACGAAGAATACATCTCGTGATTTATCTGTTCGTTCAGCGCTTTTAATAAGGTTTGACTAAGCATGGGAAGCTCTCCTTGTGTTGTTGAATAATTACCTTACTACAATACTACGTTTTTTCTGGATAAACCTCAAACACAAATGATGCCGTGAAATTTTCCTTTAGGTTTGTCTTTTGAAGAGCATCATCACTTCAATGTCGTTTGTTCCCGGAAACATATCGAACGGTTGAACAGCGACAACTGAATAACCGGAGTTCTTCCACCGTGTTACTTCCCTGTCAATAATAGTGGAATTGCAAAAGATGTGCACGACTTTTTCCGGTTGTTGTTGGGCAAGAAATTCTATAACTCCATCCGCTGTTCCATTGCGGGGTGGATCGATGAGGAGTTTCAGGTTTCCGGCTTCAGGTTTAATAAACCTGCGTACACTTTCCACCGTAATGTCAGCAGAAATAAATTTTGCATTGATGATGTTATTGATTCGGATATTGTCAATAGCATCTGCAATGGAGGAGCGAGAAAGTTCAATACCAAGTACTTTGCGAACAGCGGGGGCAAAACATAGAGAAAACAAGCCATATCCGCAATACAAATCAATCAAGGTATCATTCTTTGTCAGGTCGAGAAAGTTACGCGCAGTTGAAACGAACAGGTTGAGAAT
>JBFMDF010000403.1:0-2289 GCA_040753935.1 Bacteroidota bacterium
GGTGAAGTAATAATTTCCTAACCTTGCGAAGGTTAGGAAAGTACAACGCACAACCTTCGCAAGGTTTACATTTATTCGATGCGTCAAAACTCTCCCGCCAAAATGCAAGCGGGCTGGCCGGTGGCAGAGCGCCGACAAACAAATGATGAAAAGGTTATTGCTTATGAAGTAAGAGAAGTTATGTATTTTGTTCCGGGGTCGGGATAATTCCCGACCTTTCTATTTTAAAGGAAGTTTCGATAGTCGGCAATTTTTTGTATTTTATGCACACACAAAATAGAACGGATGTATGGAACAAAAAGAAAAATCGGATTTTATCAGAGATATTATCAACGACGACCTCAAAACAAACAAGTTTAACGGACGCGTTCACACCCGCTTTCCTCCCGAACCGAACGGCTATCTGCACATCGGTCATGCCAAATCCATCTGCCTGAACAACGGCATTGCCGAAGAGTACAACGGCAAATTTAATCTCCGTTTTGACGATACAAATCCTGAAAAAGAAGAGCAGGAGTACGTTGATTCCATTATTGACGATGTGCGTTGGCTCGGTGGGAAATTTGAAGACCGGATATTTTTTGCGTCAGATTATTTTGAGCAGATGTACCAGTACGCTGTTCAACTGATTAAAAAAGGGAAAGCGTACGTGTGTGATTTGACGGCAGATCAAATTCGCGAAACACGCGGCACGCTGACCGAACCGGGAATAAACAGCCCGTACCGAAACAGAAGCGTGGAAGAGAATCTCGAGTTGTTCGAGCGGATGAAAAAAGGAGAGTTTCCCGACGGAGCAAAAACTCTTCGGGCAAAAATTGATATGGCGTCGCCCAATCTTAATCTTCGCGACCCTGTGATGTACCGTATCATCCATGCCGAACACCACCGACAGGGAAATAGGTGGTGCATCTATCCGACGTACGATTGGGCGCATGGATTGGAAGATTCGATCGAAGGAATCACCCATTCGCTTTGTACGCTCGAATTTGAAAATCACCGTCCGTTGTATGATTGGTTTCTCGATGAACTTGGTATTTATCATCCGCAACAGATTGAATTTGCGCGATTGAATTTAAGTTACACCGTGCTCAGCAAACGCAAGTTGCTTCGCCTTGTGCAGGAGAAACATGTTTCTGGATGGGATGATCCGCGCATGCCGACCATTGCAGGATATCGCCGACGCGGATACACAGCATCGTCCATTAAAAATTTTTGCGATATCATCGGTGTGGCAAAGCGGGATAGCGTTATTGACATGTCGTTGCTCGAATACTCAATTCGTGAAGATTTGAATAAACATGCACAGCGCGCAATGGCAGTGTTACATCCGTTGAAAGTTGTTATTACAAACTACCCCGAAGGGAAAACAGAAGAGTTGGATGCCGTGAACAATCCCGAAGATGAATCGGCAGGCACACGCAAGATTCCTTTCAGCCGAGAAATTTATATTGAGCAAGACGATTTTCGGGAAGTCCCGCCGCCAAAATATTTCCGTCTCTCACCCGGAACGGAAGTGCGGTTGCGGTATGCCTACATCATCAAATGCGAAAAGGTGGTGAAAGATGAAAGAGGGAATGTGGTTGAACTGCACTGCACGTACGATCCCGAAACTCGCAGTGGACTGCCAAGCGCCAACAGAAAAGTAAAAGCTACCATCCATTGGGTCTCAGCGCCACACGCGGTTGATGTTGAAGTGCGTTTGTACGACCGGTTGTTTGTAAAGGAAAATCCGGACGATGTTGAAGAAGGGAAAGATTTTCTTTCCAATCTCAATCCAAATTCGCTGAACGTATTGAAAAACTGTAAAGCCGAACCGATGCTTGGTAACGCAACACCGGGCGAACGGTTCCAATTTGAACGCGTAGGATACTTTTGTGTGGATATAAAAGATAGCGAACCGCATGCCCCGGTTTTTAACCGCATTGTTACGTTAAAAGATACCTGGGCAAAGATTGAACAGAAAAGGTAAGTGTGCTTACTACACCCGGCATTGTTGAACACGCGGTTGTACTGCTCTCAATGCATCGCGTGTTGCAGAGTGCCAACAGTTTACGCCTCCCTCCCCAAACGACCATTTAACTACAGCGTCCTGCTTCATCGGGAGAAATTGTACAAACCTTGCGACGGTTAGGAAGGTAGTCGTTACTTCGGTGAAAAATCAAAATACTCTTCTCAATATGTTTGCTCTTTCACAAAATTACCCGAACCCGTTCAATCCGACCACAACAATACAATACAGTAGGGACGGATGCCCATCCGTCCAACAATAATATGCACGGACGGGCGTCC
>JBFMDF010000404.1:0-2277 GCA_040753935.1 Bacteroidota bacterium
TTTAAAATCGACCCTCTCACAGTTACTTTCAATGATGAACTGAATACTGGTTGGTGTGAAGTTACGTAGTCTCTACCACCGACTCAACTACTCAATGACGTTATGAACATTCATATCCTTGGCGTTCCGATGGACCTTGGTGCAGGCAGGCGAGGGGTAGATATGGGACCGTCGGCAATACGCATTGCCGGAGTTACAGAAAAACTTCAATCACTCGGTCACACGGTGGTTGATGAAGGTGATATCACGATCAAAATTCCCGAACAACAAAAAGTGCGCAATCAACGATTAAAGTATCTTCCCGAAATTGTTCGGGCGTGCACAGTATTGTCTTCCAAGGTTGAGAAAATTTTAGATGGAGGAAACTTTCCGCTGGTGCTTGGCGGCGATCATTCCATTGCTATTGGTACGATTGCCGGCGTATCAAATTTTTGTAGAAAGAGAAATAAAAAATTGGGTGTCATTTGGGTAGATGCGCATGGCGATATGAACACCGATGAAACCACTCCCTCGGGCAACATTCACGGAATGCCGCTGGCTGCCTCCATTGGTTTGGGAGCAATTGAATTGACATCGGTCGGAGGTGATTTCCAAAAGGTTGATCCCCGGACTGTCGTCATGATTGCCACTCGCGATCTTGACCACGGTGAAAAAATTGCGATCAAGAAAAACAACATCAATATCTTTACGATGGAAGATATTGACAAGCATGGGATGGCAGTAATTTTGACTCGAGCGTTGAGGAAATTGAAAGAATGCGACTTCATCCATGTCAGTTTCGATCTTGATGCGATGGATCCGAAAGAATGTCCGGGTGTTGGTACGCCGGTGAAAGGAGGACTCGATTATCGCGAAGCACATTTGATTATGGAAACGCTCTCCGAAAACAATCGGATGAACTCCCTTGAAGTAGTGGAAGCCAATCCGATACTCGATAATCACAACCAATCCGCTGAGTTTGCTGTTGAATTGATGCAGTCCGGATTCGGAAAGAAGATCATCTGACAGAATAGAACTAAAGACTGCTTGAACACCATAGCCGTTATTCAGGAAATTCGTGATTACCTTCAATCAGTGCGTGAAGGTAACACTGTTGGTTTTGTCCCAACCATGGGGTATTTGCACGAAGGGCATTTGTCGCTGATACGTAAAGCAAAAAGTGAATGTGACGTTGTCGTAGTTTCCATTTTTGTCAACCCGACGCAGTTTGCTCCGAACGAAGATTTTTCCCGCTACCCGCGTGATCTTGAACGGGATGCGGCGCTCGCACAGTCAGTCGGATGCGATGTATTATTTGTGCCTTCCGTTGAAGAGATGTACCCGCCGGATTTTTCAAGTGCCGTTGTTGTCGAACATCTTTCTTCAGTACTTGAAGGGAAGTTCCGGCCGACACATTTCAAAGGGGTTACCACTGTTGTATTGAAGTTGCTCAACATCGTGCAACCGGATGTTGCCTACTTCGGACAAAAAGATGCACAGCAGGCAATCATTATTAAACGGATGGTAACTGATTTGAACGTACCAGTCCGTATTGATGTTGTTCCAACAGTACGAGAAGCAGATGGATTGGCGATGAGTTCGCGGAATATTTATTTGAATGGCGAAGAGAGAAAAAAAGCGGTGGTGTTGTACCAATCGTTGAAACTTGCACAAACAATGATTCATACCGGCGAACGAAACTGCGCGAACATTCTTTCGGCAATGCAAAGGTTGATTCAATCCCAACATCCGACACAGATTGATTACATAGACATTGTTGATGCAAAGACACTGAAATCTAAAACCGAATTACATGACAACGACACGGTGTTGATTCCCCTTGCCGTACGATTTGGAACAACACGGTTGATAGACAATATCATGATAACGGTGTAACGCCTCTGGAAGGAGAACACAAATGCCACATTTTGCAACAGTAATTATGGCTGCCGGCAAAGGGACACGGATGAATAATCCGAACAAAGCAAAAGTCATGTTTGAAGTGAACGGCAAGCCGATGATCGAACATGTTGTTGACCTTGCACAGTCCCTGAACTCAGATAAAATCATTGTCGTCGTCGGTTATCAGCGCGAGTCGGTGTACAGCCATTTGGAAAAAGTTGCGCCGACAGTACAGTTTGCGGTGCAGGATCCACAATTAGGCACCGGTCATGCCGTAATGCAGGCCGAACCGTTTTTGCGCCGTTACGATGGGGACGTACTTGTTCTTTCCGGAGATGTTCCGATTTTGCGAAAAGAAACAATTGAAAAATTGATTGAATTTCATCGCGACAATAA
>JBFMDF010000405.1:0-2266 GCA_040753935.1 Bacteroidota bacterium
ATCGGGAAAAAGATCAGCCGAGTGTATGATAAAAACAGGTATGTTATTCCGTACAACAATCCTGAATTTCTCATTGACGACATCCCCCAAAAAGATCTTTACGATGTTGAGCAGATAGAAGAACTGTCTCGTCGGCATTGCATTGTGCTCGCTTCCAGCGGAATGGTTGTAGAAGGAACAATGTCGTTCCGTCTTGCACAGCGCTGGCTCACCGACGCAAAAAGCGCAATCTTCACCGTTGGCTATATGGATCCGGAAACACCAGGCCATCGGCTACGTTACGCCAACAAGGGAGACCTCATTCAACTAACCAATACCTCAGAACCTCAAACTGTTCGATGCGCAATTGAACGATTTAGATTTTCTGCGCACAGCAAACGAAGTGGACTGCTTTCGATTGTTCAACAACTAAACCCACGTGCGGTCATTCTTGTCCACGGAGAGAATGCTTCTATCAATTGGCTTGGACATGCCATTCTTGAGCATTTCCCAAACATTAAAGTTCACAGTGCAGAAGTTGGGAAACAGATTACACTATTCGAGTAACTGATGTTATGCAAACGCGATGTAGGAACGATCAATCCGAAGGAGGCGTCGGAAAGACCGTTTCTAACTTAAAAACCGGCACGGATTTTCAGCCATGCCTACATCAGTTTTATAAAAAGAAGATTTTTCCTTTAAGAAGTATACGTTGCGTAACCTCAGCGGATAATTATGCTGATAAATTTCCTCTTCATCCTTTTCTCCGTTTTTCTTATCTTTTATTCACGATGAAACAACGATTGACTATACCTTTGTATTGCTCTTTCCTTTTCTTGCTCATGGTAACTCCTTCAGCCGTAGCGCAGGAAAAAATCATAACAGAGCGAACCGGCGGAGATGCGCTGTTTGTTGAAGCATACTATGTTGTATTCTCTGCCGACACTGCTGAAGTCGTTATCCCCTATCGTATCCGTAATGACTATTTCGTATTCAGTCGTCCACTCAACACCATTGCTGATGTCTATTCAGCTAAGGCAGACGCCATTGTGGAAATACTTGATTCTGTTGGAAACTCTGTTGCTCGTAAAATTGAACATTTGGAGTTGACCTCAACAACAAATATAAAAGCCGATCTTCGGAAGAACTATACACAAGGGGTGGTGTCGTTCAACTTGTCCGAAGGAAGATACACCGTTCTTTTTCGGGTAGAAGACAACGAGGCGAAACACCCCTCCGTTGACATTCGAAAGCAATTCATCATTCGAAATACAGAAACACTCATACGCTCTTCCTTCCTCCCTGTTCAGCCGCAGAGTAGCACAACAACTGAATGGACATTGTTCAATTTGGGCGGTGATGTGCTCTTCTCTCAACCATTTGGATTTCTTTTTACTTCTCCAAACGATACTATTACAGAAGTACGCTATACCTTGAAACGGCGTATGGACGAAGACGATCAAAAAATTGTCATGGATACAACGGTGCGGTGCACTAAATTTCCAGATGCTATTGTCAACATCCAAAAGAAGGATCAGCATATCGTCGCTTCCATTCGTGAAAACAGCAATCATCATCTGTATTATATTCCGGTGAACGGTGTACAACTGCGGCAGGGACAATATGAAATGACAATACGAGCATCGAATTCATTACTCGGCACGGTACTTTTTGCTACACGGTGGCTTGAAATGCCGATGTCATTAACCGATCTTGACATCGCAACCTATCCGCTACAATACCTGCTGACGGAAGATGAATATTCATCGCTTCGCCGAGGCACCCGGGAAAGTCGCATCCAAAAGTTTGACGAATTCTGGAAAAAGAAAGACCCAACCCCTGAAACGGCTATGAATGAAATGATGGCGGAATTTTACCGTAGAGTTGATTATGCTATTGGCGCATTTCGAACGTTAAAAGAGCCAAACGGCTCGCTGACTGACCGAGGCAAGATCTACATTCTTTACGGCAAACCAACATCAACAGAGCGAGTGTTGAGTCCAAACAGTACGCCAAAGGAAATTTGGACGTACGGGAATTTGAACAAAACTTTTGTTTTTGAAGACCCCAGCAAACAAGGAAACTATAAATTAGCAGAAAGCAGGTAACAACACAGACGTGAAACCGAAAATTGCAATTACTATCGGAGACTTTAACGGCATTGGTCCGGAAATCACTTTAAAAAGTATTCTCCACCCTTCAATCAAAAAAAATATTCAGCCGGTGTTGATTGGCTCAGTTAGTGTATTTGAACACTATGCAAAGTTGTTAAAACTCGATATTGAGT
>JBFMDF010000406.1:0-2263 GCA_040753935.1 Bacteroidota bacterium
CCCGAAAGTATTGAAGCACAATTGAAATATGTGAAGGAAAAATGGAAAATACTTCTTACGCCGAAATTCCTTGAACGTATTGAAAGCAGTTTTGCGTTCACACAAGAAGAAGAACAATTTCTCTGGAATCTTCTGCATCCTGCCGATGGGGGCACTGAAGCGCAAACAGTTGTTCCGGAGTATAAGAAAGTTCAACTGACGCCTGAACGATTGAAAGAGCTGCGACTGCGCGGTGTAAAACCAGAAGATTTTATGTATGAAGAACCCGAACGATTTACACCCGACATTGACTGGATGCCGAATGTTGTTTTGATTGCAAAGAATACGTACGTCTGGCTCGATCAATTGTCGAAAAAATATCGACGCAACATCAGACGACTTGATGACATACCAGATGAAGAGTTGGACCTACTTGCTCGCTGGCATTTTAATGGCTTATGGTTAATTGGTGTGTGGGAACGAAGTCCAGCGTCAAAAAAAATTAAACAACTGAGCGGCAACAGTGATGCAGTATCGTCTGCGTACTCACTCTATGATTATGAAATTGCACACGATCTTGGTGGCGAAGATGCTTTTCGTAATCTTGCACAACGGGCATGGCAGAGGGGAATTCGCCTTGCCGGCGACATGGTGCCGAACCACATGGGAATCTATTCACGATGGGTGCGTGAACATCCTGAGTATTTTATTCAAACGGACTCTCCGCCATATCCAAACTATCGTTTCACGGGTGTGAATCTTTCCGATGATCCGAACATTGAATTGCGAATTGAAGATGGCTATTGGAACAGAAGCGACGCGGCAGTTGTCTTCCAACGAATTGATAAACGCAACGGCAACATTTGCTACATCTACCATGGCAACGATGGCACCCACATGCCGTGGAACGACACCGCACAGTTAAATTTGCTTCGTGCCGATGTACGTGAGGCAATCATTCAGAATATTTTTCACGTCGCAAGAAAATTTTCTATCATTCGGTTTGATGCGGCGATGACACTGGCAAAAAAGCATTTTCAACGGTTGTGGTATCCGATGCCAGGTACCGCCGGCGTGCCTTCCCGACAGGATTACAGCATGACACGCGCAGAGTTTGATGCCCTTTTCCCAAAAGAATTCTGGAGAGAAGTGGTTGACCGGATCAATGATGAAATGCCGCAGACGCTTCTTCTGGCCGAAGCATTTTGGCTAATGGAAGGGTACTTCGTCCGTACGCTCGGCATGCATCGCGTTTATAACAGCGCTTTTATGCACATGCTAATGAAAGAGGAGAATGAAAAGTATCGCTCGCTGATTAAGAATACACTTGAGTTCAATCCGGAAATTCTGAAGCGCTACGTCAACTTCATGAGCAATCCCGACGAGAAAACTGCTGTGGAACAATTTGGTAAGGATGACAAGTACTTTGGCGTTGCGATAATGATGGTGACATTACCCGGCTTGCCGATGTTTGCCCACGGACAAATCGAAGGTTTCTACGAAAAGTACGGAATGGAGTATCAGCGTGCGTATTACAATGAAACACCGGACGAGTGGCTGATACACAGACATGAACGCGAGATATTTCCGCTGATGCAAAAGCGGTATCTCTTTAGCCATGTTCACAATTTTGAATTCTATGATTTTCTCGATGACCGGGGATTTGTGAACGAGAATGTCTTTGCATACTCAAATCGCGCAGGAAATGAACGCGCACTAATTTTTTATCACAATGCCTACGCGGAATGCAAGGGGTATATTCGGTATTCACTGCAGAAGGCGATTGGTGAGGGAGAGAACCTGCGTTCGGTGTCATTAGCTGAGGCGTTGAATATTCGTACCGATGAACATAGTTTTTACCGATTCCGTGAACGGTGCTCAAATACCGAATATTTAGTCTCCGGAAAGTTGATTGCCGAGCGTGGCTGGCGAATGGAATTGCGTGCTTATCAATACGCGGTATTTACGGATTTCGTAGAATTGAATGACAGCACAGGAGATTTGACTGAGATTGCCCGTCAGTTAGATGGACGGGGCACTGACCATCTGGATCAATTGCTTGCCATACAGCAACTACGTCCTTTCCACTTGGCAATAAAAGAATTGCTTGTTGATGCCTCACAAGCGCCGAGGGAAAAGATTGAAGACAAATTTCTTGCAGCACTTGAACAATTGAAAGCATATGTGCATTCTGATGTTATAGTAGAGAAATTTAAACCGGAGATATCAACTTTTATCTCAATGGCTAAACGTTTTTTTGACGCATCCTATCCCCAAAAAACCA
>JBFMDF010000407.1:0-2251 GCA_040753935.1 Bacteroidota bacterium
AAGGCAATGGGAGTCGGTGAATTATTCACACCGGGCTCATCAACATTTGCAATTATTGAATATCTGAATAGTTCACTTGCGCACAAAGTGGACGTTTAGGTTTCCGGCTCATCAAGCTCAATGGAGTATCCAGTACGAGGTTCTCTCTCCTCATTTTCTGTTTCTTTTACTTTTCGATTGATAATCTTAATTGAGGCAGGGTTGAATCCGAAAAGGTCTTCAGTGGAAAAAATTGCTTTAAAATCTTTTTCGGAAAAAAATATTTCAAACTTCTTCGAAAACTCTTCCAATCGCTTCAGGTAGTATTCCGTATTTTCATCGGGAAAATTTGAATCCCACTCATGGGCTTCTTTGGCGTTTTCAAAACCGCGAACATTAGCATCGCCGCCGGTAATATAATAGCGAATTCTGCTTCCCGCTTTGTACGGACGGGCAGAGGCCAATGCCAATTCATACGCCGCAGACTTATTCCGTTTTCCCGCCTGAACATCTCGTTGATATTCTTCCGGTGAATCTTTCAGCACTTCAGTGCGTGCGAAGTCATTGACATCCAGACCGTGTTCTCTAATGGTACGCTCCAATTCAATATACAAATGATGTAAATCTTGTATTCTGTCGTTCAACAGACAATCAATACATTGTTGAACATAACTTCGTCCGAATTTTTCTATGGAGCGTGAGATAAGTGATGAGCCTTTAATTGTAATGCGGTTGTCATAATGGAGAAGAGCGTAATTTTTCTTTTTGTAACTTAACATCTTTTTGAATCTGCCGTTGAATGCAAGATTGATCCCTGGCGGTAATGTCTCCGAAAGATGTTCGACAAATTTACGTTCTGCTTCCTCGCCAACAATATTATCCGGTGGAATAAAGAAAATACCGTCAGTATCAACTTCTATCACAGTACCGTTGTGTAATTCTATTTCGTAAATCAATTTCTTCAGTAACTCTTGACCGGTTGTTGTTACAATATCCGCCTGTGTGTAGTCGTTAAAGAGACCTTTATTGTATCCCAGGTAGCCGTAGAATGAGTTAATGAGGATTTTAAATGATGACTGCATAGCATCAAGTGTTGAACGTTCGTGCTCGTTTGTGGCATGCTGAAGTTTCTTTTTAGTTTCCAAACGAAGCGTTGTGAGAAATTCGAGCGCTGTTCTGAAGATATGTAATTCATCAGTTTCCGGCTGAATTTGTTTTGAGAGCATAATAGATGGATACAGTGATTCAACGTCAGCATGCACAATGGGACTGAAGACGCCTGTATAAAAAATATCTGTATAGCCGCCGGTAGTTTGAGATCCCTTTTGCGGTTTGGGAATGGAATATCGTTGACGGATGTATTCGCGCAGGAAGAGAGATTCTATTTTTGCCGCTGAGCCTAATTTTGCCACAGTGCCGTAGTTAAATGGAAGCATTTGTGTTAAATAAAAGGTGCTTCCGGAAAGTTTTTCACTCAACGCGCGTGTTTCTTGAACATCATCAAGCGCATATTTTTTCAGTTCCTCCGGCTCGTTGTCCCAGTACCACGAAATTTTATCTCCTTCGATGTACGTTCGGTCACTGGAAGCAATGCCGAAGTATTTTGCTGCGTATTTCAAACTGTGGCTTTCCATTGTTCGCTTACTCATGTCAAATGCTTGCACAAGAAGCCACGTATCTATGAAGTGTCTTCCTGCAACGTCGTAACTCATATACTCAACAAAATTTTCTGCAAAGGATGTACGGGAACGAAAGCCGGTCGGAGATGAGCCGTCACGCCCAATCGAAAAATTGATTGAATGCAATTCACACCGTCTGAGAAGATAGGGAAGATCGAAATTGAAAATATTATGACCTTCAATCACATCGGGATTTTTTTCGTTGATAAGTTTTATGCACTGCTGAAGAAGTTTTTTTTCACCGACATTTTTCCCTCCTAGCACCGTTTCCCAGCCGCGGTTATCCGACAGTGCAATGAGAATGATTCTGTCTTCCTTTCGGTCGGCACGGCTGAATCGGTAATCGTGTGAGTATGTTTCAATATCAAGTTGCAGTCGATGAATGTCATCAAATTCCATGTTGCGGAACAATGTCTTTCCGCTTTGCATCAAAAATTGCGTACTCATGTCACTTCGTAAAAAAATATGTTCGCAGTCCAGATGCGATGTGTACGCGGTTTTCAATTCTTTGTTGATTTTTTTGACGACAAAGCTGACCGCCTCCCAAAACAAACTCACCGAGGGGAATGCACACAGATACTGGTAAAAATTTT
>JBFMDF010000408.1:0-2248 GCA_040753935.1 Bacteroidota bacterium
AACCGAAGGTAAAACAATGAAGAAACTACTTTCTGTTGATCTTGTCAGTTTTGGCAACAGCCAGAATAATCCGCGATTTGATTTTCCCGTATTGAAAGCACAGTATTACGACGAACTCGGCGACGATTGTTCTTGCAATCGTTTCGAACATCTACAAACGATTTAATACAGTCAATATTGATGAAATTTCTCTATTGAAAGACTAATGACAAACGAACTTTTAGTTACTCTCGTTATTCTCCTTCTTCCGCTTGTCAGTTTTGTTTTACTGATTTTTACCGGCAAACGATATGTTGACAAGAGCGGACTCGTAGGAACTTCTATTCTTGGAATTGATTTACTGTTGTCGTTCTACATCCTGTTTTCAAAGCTTCCCGCCGAAGCCAAGGTGTGGGATTTCACTTTCACATGGATCGATTTTCACTCCTTTGTGAACAGTACTCCCCTGAAACTCGACATCGGTATCATGGTAGATAATCTCACTGCTGTAATGCTCGTTGTCGTTAACCTCATCAGTTTTCTTGTGCATCTCTTTTCGCTTGGGTATATGAAAGGGGATGTCCGCTACTCCCGCTACTATGCCAATCTTGGTCTTTTTACCTTTTCGATGCTGGGCATTGTCATTACGAATAATTACCTGCTGATGTATGTCTTCTGGGAATTGGTGGGATTGAGTTCATATTTGCTCATTGGGCATTGGTATGAAAAGAAATCGGCATCGGATGCGGCGAAGAAAGCGTTTATCGTCAATCGTGTCGGCGATCTCGGATTTTTCATCGGCATCATGATTGTATGGATGCAGTTCTCCACACTGACGTTCAACGGAATTTTTACTTCCATTCACAACGGCATCATCCCGTTTGATTCAAACACGTGGCTAACCGCCGCCGGACTGTTAATTTTCTGCGGCGCAGTGGGAAAGTCGGCGCAATTTCCACTGCATGTGTGGTTACCGGATGCGATGGAAGGTCCCACACCGGTCAGTGCGTTGATTCACGCTGCAACAATGGTTGCCGCCGGTGTGTATCTTGTCGCACGCACATTCCCGATGTTGACTGCGGATGCGCTTCTCTATATTGCGTATATCGGTGCAATCACTGCGTTCATTGCTGCAACAATTGCCATCGCACAAAACGACATCAAAAAAATTCTTGCATACTCAACGATCAGTCAGTTAGGTTACATGGTGATGGGATTGGGAGTCGGCGCCTACACCGCAGGCGTTTTTCATCTGGTGACGCACGCGGCGTTTAAAGCAGGATTGTTCCTTGCGGCCGGTTCGGTTATTCACGCGATGCATCATGCTCTTCATCAGGTAGGCGATCATCACACCGATGCACAGGATATTCGCTACATGGGTGGATTAAAAAATAAATTGCCGGTAACATTCTGGACGATGATGATCTTTACATTGGCAATCTCCGGTGTCCCACTGACATCAGGATTCTTGAGTAAAGATGAAATTCTTGCCGGCACACTCGCATTCTCGAAATTTACCGGACATACGTTCATTCCCATTATCGGATTTTTCGTTGCCGGATTGACGGCGTTCTATATGTTCAGAATGGTCATTGTCGTTTTCTTTGGCGAGCATCAGGATAAACATCGCTTCGAGCATCTCCACGAATCGCCGAAAGTGATGACAATTCCACTCATCATTCTTGCGGCATTGTCGTTCTTTGCTTTTTATTCTTTCAATCCGCTCTCGGCAAGCCACGGTTGGTTCTATGAAAATGTGCTACCGCCGATTGTTGTTGTTCCCGAAGCAGTTTCTGCAACCCCGACCGATGAATTCATTGAAGAAGTTCACCATCAGCATTCGCTGGCAATGATCTTGTCGGTCAGTGTTGCGGGGCTCGGCATGTTGATTGCATTTGTAACATACTACTGGAAGAAAATTTCTGCCGATGCAGTTGCCAACGCTCTCACACCAATTCACAACTTCTTGTCGAACAAGTGGTATTTCGATGAGTTGTATGACAAAACAGCGGTGTCGGCAACAATTGGCGCCTCTAAAATACTTGCGTGGTTTGATTTGAAAGTCATAGACGGCATTGTCGATGGGTCGGCATCGCTCACGCGACTCGGTTCGTACGCCAGTGGAAAATTTGATTCGATTGTTGTTGACGGATTGGTCAACTTTACGGCGTATCTCGCCGGCTTTTTTGGCATGATACTGCGGGCGGTACAAACCGGTAAAGTGCAAACCTATATTGTCTTTGCACTTGTCGGCTTAATGGTGTTGTTG
>JBFMDF010000409.1:0-2248 GCA_040753935.1 Bacteroidota bacterium
TCACGTAATTGACAACGCCGCTGAGTGCATTTCCATATTCCGCACTAAACGTTCCGGTGGAAACCGTTACTTCTTGAACAGCATTAGTGGCAACACCAATCGAACTGAGATTATCGTACGGATTGTTTACCGAAATACCATTCAGGGTGTACGCAATTTCATTCGATCTGCCGCCGCGAATATGCAACGCGCCGTCGTCCGATGTTACCACCCCCGCCTGCAGCCCAATAACTTCGCTAATAGTAGTAACCGGTAGCGTCTGAAAACTTTCCGATGTTACCGCTACAACAGGATTGGTTTGGTCCTGACGGATAAGCGGATTACGTTCTCCTTCTACCACAACTTCTCCTAATTCAACGGTCGATTCCCGCAGTTGAATGTTCAACGTTGTTGTATAATCAACATTCACGCCAACATTATTAACGCGTGTCGGCTGGTAGCCGATGTAACTCACAGACACAGAATAGGTACCGGGAGGAACATTGACAATAACGTACGACCCGTTAGCATCCGTAGCGGCGCCGAGCGTGGTACCAACTACCGTGACAATAGCCGAAGGAATCCCTTCGCCGGTTTTGGCGTCGGTCACCTTTCCTGAGATTTTTCCTGTAGTGCCGGCACGCAAGGTATGGGTGATGATAAAAGAGATGCACAGTATTGCAAGAAGAACAGAGTAGCGTTTGATCATGGGATCTGATCCGTTCTAAATGATGAGTAAAGTGATTGAATGTTTTTTGAATATAGAAAAAGCTGTTCGTTGAATCAATAACAATTCCATTTTTCAATAGCGAAGCCCGAAAGTGAAATAGTGCACTTCCTTCAACCGTCCAAAATCCTGATACGCATAGTCAAACAAAAATTCTACAGGAGTAGAAAGTGTGTAGTGAATTCCTGCACCAAGCGTCAGCCCTTGTTCGCTGCCGCGTTCGTAGGCAGATTTCCATCCGCCGCGGAAAAAGACGACTTCTGCCCATGAGTACTCAGCACCGGTGTTCACATACTCAGTATTGTCGTTCGGGTGTATTGCATCTATCGCAAAGGTAAATCTGTTATTTGCCGTTCTCACTATATCAGTCGCAAGCCCAACACGAAAAATGAGAGGGAGTTCATAACTATCCAACTCGTATTGTGCATTTACAATATTTTTTTGACCGGCACCCGTTTTCACCAGCAGTAACGCATCTCGTCCTTCCATTCTCATCTTCGGACCAAAATTCGACATGCTTGCGCCAATGCGCACACCGTTGAGTAGTTGAGCATTGTACAGCGTTCCGATATCGAGTGCAAATGCTTGCGATGATTCATTCCAAATGTATTCGCGCAGATATTTTACTGTAAAACCAATGGAAAATTGTGTGGTGAGTGCACGAGCGTACGATACACCAATCATTGTCGCGCCGGCAGAAAATCGTTCGCCTGTCCCTTCCGGCATATTTGTCGTTGTCACTTCCATTTCACCGGCATTTAATGTCGCAAATGTTGCGCCGAGTGTCCCAAAGTCTTGAATGACAATGCCAGCAGAAGCCACATCATACTTCACATCGGCTATCCAATCAACATGGTTAAATGATGCTTCGTGTTGTTGAAGGAACGTTAACCCGGCACTGTTCCAGTAGATTGCTGAAATATCATCCGCTACTGAGGCAAAAGCTCCCCCCATTCCAATGGAACGTGCGCCGATACCAATTTTTAAAAATGATGCCGCTGTTGTACCCGTTTTGGTAATTGAAACAGCCTGACCATGCAATTCAACAGGCATCGTGAAAAGAAAAGCAGCAACGACAAGCAAAACAATTTTCTTCATAGTCATCGTTTAATAATAAGGTTACTTAATGACGGCAAACTTTAATATTTTTTCGCCCACGCCTGCCGCTTCAATGTGTGCAAGATACACCCCATAGGCCACTCCGAGATTATCCCGATTGAGCAGATCCCAATATTCTCTGCCGTTATCAAGGCCGGAAGAGTGACGTAGTTCTTTCACTAACTCGCCGGAAAGTGTATAGATGCGAATGATGCATTCTTTCGGAAGATGTTCAAAATAAATTCTCCGACTGCCGCGCGTTGTTCCCGGCAATCTATCCGATGGCTCAATATCATTTACGGCAACATAGGGATTGGGAACAACCTTAATTTTATCTAACAAACTCGCGGCAAGCGCAGGGTTAAATTTTGCACTTTGTGTGGTAAACGTAAACTTGTCGGCGCTGGTAAACGGTTGTTCGGTAATCAGATTAAAAACTTCACC
>JBFMDF010000410.1:0-2248 GCA_040753935.1 Bacteroidota bacterium
TGACCTACGGTACCTTTAACTGCAAGATACGGCAGCGCTTTGAACCACCTGAAAAATTTTGTACATTAAGTACGTGAGAAACAATTCAGTCATACTAAAACTTCTTGAGACGATTTACATATCGTCTTTCATCCTTTCCGACGGACATGTCTAATACCGACCGCTTTCTGGCGTGTCGGTGCCATTGCATTCTTTTAGTAAAACCATTACACAACGATTTTTCACATGTGAGCAGCTCATATTTCAATTGTACGCACGAGCGGGAATTCACAGCGAATACAATTTTCACTATCTAACAAACCAAAGGAGCGATAACAATGAAGAAGAAGGATCTCTTAAAACACATCGTTAAGCATGTTGACGGTACGAAATTCGATGCAACACCAATTATCAATGCGATGCGCGATATGTCGTTCAGTTCTCGTGATACGGCGCGTGCGGCTGATATCTTCAAACGGATGATTGAAGATAAGGAATGTACCACGGCGTTAGTTCTTGCCGGCAGTACTAGTGCCGGCGGCTGTATGAACATCTATGCAGATATGATACAGTACAACATGATTGATATGGTGGTTGCTACCGGCGCCTCAATTGTGGATATGGACTTTTTTGAAGCGCTTGGTTTCAAGCACTACAAAGGGACGCCATTCATCGACGATTCAATGCTTCGTAAAAATTACATTGATCGTATCTACGATACATTTATTGATGAAGAACAACTTCAACAGTGCGATAATACGATTTACCACATTGCCGAGACATTGGAACCGCGTCCATACTCATCACGCGAATTTATTTACGAAATGGGAAAATGGTGTGTGAAGAATGCGAAAAAGAAAAACTCTCTCGTGCAACTTGCTTACGAACACAATGTACCGATTTTCTGTCCGGCATTTTCTGATTCTTCTGCGGGATTCGGTTTAGTGAAACATCAACATGAAAGAATCAAAGCAGGCAAGCCGTATTTGTCTATTGATTCGGTGAAAGATTTCTACGAGCTGACACAAATTAAAATGGCAGCAAAAACTTCCGGTTTGTTTATGATTGGCGGCGGCGTTCCGAAAAATTTTATTCAAGATACTGTTGTCTGTGCCGAAGTCCTTGGGGTGGAAGTGCCGATGCACCAGTACGCCGTTCAAATTACTGTTGCTGATGTGCGCGATGGCGCCTGTTCCTCATCTACGTTGAAGGAAGCAAGTTCATGGGGAAAAGTTGATACGGTGTTTGAACAAATGGTGTATGCCGAAGCCTCAACTGTTGTTCCGCTCATCTTCAGTTACGTGTACCACAATGCAAATTGGAAGAAGAGAAAACGGTACGAATGGACGAAAATGTTCATGAAGAAATAATAACAGCGCCCTCTGCTTACACAACAGAGGGCGTTGTTGTTTTTGCATTTCGGAGGAGTCATCAGTATATTCTCACATACAATGTATTTGAAAGGATGTTACTCAATGGAAAATGTGTTACAGTATATCGAATCTAATCGTGATCGATACCTTGCTGAACTAAAAGAGTTCTTGTCAATTCCCAGCGTTAGTTCACAATCTTCACACAACGCTGATATGCAGCGCTGTGCCCAATGGGTAGCAGATCACATGCGTTCTATCGGAATGAACAATGTACAGGTTATGCCAACACCAGGCCACCCGGTAGTGTACAGTGAATGGCTTGGCGCACCCGGAGCGCCGACAGTTCTTTTCTACGGACACTACGATGTGCAACCGGTCGATCCGTTGAATTTATGGAGCACCCCGCCGTTTGAGATGTCTATTCGTGACGGAAAAATTTTTGCCCGTGGTTCTGCCGATGATAAGGGACAAGTGTTTATTCATTTCAAAGGTATTGAAGCGTTGATGAAACAACACGGTTCATTACCGGTCAACATTAAAATGCTCATTGAAGGAGAAGAAGAAGTTGGCAGTTCGAACCTTGATAATTTTGTTAAAGAGCACAAAGAATTATTGAAAGCAGATCTTGTGCTGATTTCCGACTCATCGATGTTTGCCCATGGTGTTCCATCGATTTGTTATGCGTTACGCGGTCTGTCCTATCTTGAAATTGAAGTAACCGGACCAAACCGCGATTTGCATTCGGGGTCTTTCGGCGGCTCCGTCCATAACCCGATTCAAGCGTTGGCAGAAATGATTGCGTCGTTGCACGATAAAAACGGGCGCATTACCATTCCGGGATTTTACGATGATGTTCGTCCGCTTTCGAAAGAAGAACGGAAGGCGTTTGCAAAATT
>JBFMDF010000411.1:0-2221 GCA_040753935.1 Bacteroidota bacterium
AAATGCAATAAAGGCGGGAGCTGAAGCTTTTTTGCGTCGTCAAAACAGAACTATCATGTATTTGTCCGTTGCACTCGGAGCGTTGATTTATTTTCTTTACGCCGTCGTGCGCACACCAAATCCACACGACCCTGCCTCTCCTTCCGACCTTGCGTTGTGGACGACAATTTCATTTCTGTTCGGCGCTGCATGTTCTGTAGCGGCAGGATACATGGGTATGTGGACTTCAATTCGAACCAACATTCGTACTGCTGCCGCGGCAACAAAAGGAATGAACGGTGCACTTCAAACTGCATTGCGTGGAGGTGCAGTGTCTGGTTTTTTTGTCGTCGCAATGAGTTTATTAGGTGTTTCAGGATTGTTTGCGTTAGTTGATTGGATGGGCATTGTTTCTGAGCCGGCAAAAATTCCATTGCTCATTGTCGGATATGGATTTGGAGCAAGTTTTGTGGCTCTCTTTGCACAATTAGGTGGAGGAATTTATACAAAAGCCGCCGATGTAGGCGCTGATCTTGTCGGAAAAGTTGAAGCCGGAATTCCGGAAGATGATCCGAGAAATCCTGCAGTTATTGCAGACCTTGTCGGCGACAATGTTGGCGATTGTGCCGGACGCGGCGCCGATCTTTTCGAATCAACAGCAGCCGAAAATATTGGAGCAATGATTCTTGCGGCAGGATTGTACAGAGCTAATGCCGACGTGTTCACCGGACAGACGTTGTTGGGCGTTTTGTTGTTTCCGCTTGTCGCGCGTGCCTTCGGTATTCTTGCCTCCATCATCGGAATTATGATCGTGAAAACCAATGATAAAGAAGATCCGATGCAGGCATTGAACCGTGGCTTCTATGTAACTGCTCTGTTGGCAATGACAGGCTTTTTTGTAGCATCGTATTGGCTCCTTGGTGAAGCATACTATTTCAACTTTTTCATTTGCGGTATCATCGGTGTACTCACTTCGCTTGCATTCGTTTTTATTACTCAATATTACACTGAATATAAATATCGTCCCGTCCAGACAATTGCTGAACAATCAAAAACAGGACCGGCAACAAACATCATCGCAGGCATTGCCGTTGGAATGGAATCAACAGGCTATCCCGTTCTCGTTATCGGTGCAGCGCTCATCGCCGCATATTTCCTTGGCGAATCATCCGGATTGAAAGACGCCGGTTTATTCGGGACGGCGGTAGCAACAATGGGTATGCTCGGCACAGCGGCCTATATTCTTGCCATGGATACGTTCGGGCCAATTACCGATAATGCCGGAGGAATCATCGAAATGTCGCACCAACCGGAAGAAGTACGACGGAAAACAGATCGTCTTGATGCAGTCGGAAACACAACAAAAGCCCTGACAAAAGGTTATGCTGTTGGTTCAGCCGCTTTAGCAGCATTTCTTCTTTTCTCAGCGTACTTCGATGAAGTGCGAAATTATGGATTTCAATTGACTCACATTGACTTATCGAAACCAGCGGTATTCATTGGTTCAATGCTTGGCGCAATGCTGGTTTTCCTGTTTTCTTCGCTGGCGATTAAAGCGGTCGGACGTGCTGCATATTCGGTCATCAATAATGTTCGTGAACAATTCAAGAACAACCCCGGCATTATGCAAGGCACAGCAAAGCCGGACTACGGTCAGTGTGTGGATATTGTAACAAAAGCTGCACTGAAAGAAATGGTACTGCCCGGTTTGCTTGTTGTACTCATGCCGATTGCTGTGGGTGTGTTGTTCAAATGGCTGTATGTAGCAAGCGGCAGTCCTGCACACGGCGCAAGCGGTGCTGAAGTTGTTGGTGGATTGTTGATGGTGGGAACGATTACCGGAATTCTGGTTGCGCTGTTTTTGAATAATGGCGGCGGTGCTTGGGACAATGCAAAGAAATTTGTAGAGGTGGAAAGTACAAAAGGAACCGACTGGCATAAAGCAACAGTTGTTGGTGATACTGTTGGTGATCCGTTTAAGGATACTGCAGGACCTTCGCTTCACGTATTGATAAAATTGCTTTCCACCATTACACTTGTGATGGCGCCACTGTTCATTTAAGATACAGAAAAAATAAATCCCCACGCCTTTTGACGTTGGGGATTTTTTATGTACGAAAAAATTTTTCTTGGGAGGAAAGCAAAACTTTTTTATATTTGGATGAAGTTTTTAGTCGGATGTCGCAGTAAAACTGCAGCATCCTGAAAATTTCATGAACTTAGCCGCGTTCGAGTTGATCAC
>JBFMDF010000412.1:0-2213 GCA_040753935.1 Bacteroidota bacterium
ATTGTTTGGTTGAACGTCCTTCTCTCTCAAGAAGAATCTGAACTAGCACCTCCTGTAGAATTCTTTTTCAGATCAATAAACACTACAATGATTCACTTACGGTAACGGAGGTGTGTCATGAAAAAATTGATTTATTTCCTCTCAATCTCGTTCTTTTTCTTATCGTGCAAAGATGATTCTCACCCGATAAAAACCGATCCGCCGAACCCTTACGCCCAGAAAGAGATCGATTGGCCCTCACTTCAAAAGGCGCCCTGGCCCATGTACCGGCATGACCCGCAATTGACGGGAAGAAGTCAGTTTGTTGGACCGACGAAAGGAATTATTGTTGATACCATCAACCATTCAGAGTTTTATTCTGACTCTGAGATAGCAATCGGACTTGATGAAAAAGTGTATTTTTCCACAACAAGTTCCGGTACCATTCAATGTTACTCTTATCCGGTAAAAACAATGCTGTGGAAAGTGCCTCTATCAACACGTGAATCCTTCAGTTCACCTACTATCTTAAATGATAACAGTATCCTTCATGTTAGCAGAACCGGTATCCGGAAGATCAGTAAAACCGGAAATATTGTGTGGCATTACACTCCCTCTATTGTAACTGACGGCCTCGTTACACAAGTTGACAAGGATGGAAATACCTATTGTTTGGGATTCAATCAGACACTTTTCAAGATATCTGCAGCTGGCTCATTAGTGTGGTCAAAAACAGATTCCCGTTTTTACTGGGGCGCTGGCGTATCGTTTTCTTTTTCTCCGGATGGTACAATACTATATATACAAGGATTAGACTCAGTAACAGTATTGGCTGTTGATTCCAAAACGGGTGAAATAGCGTGGACATTTGGAACAACTAATCTGAGTTCCTCACCAATAGTAGATAATCATGGGAATATTTATGCATTAACAGCAATAAGTGCTAAAACGGCGATTTTGTTTTCAATTCATCCCAACGGACAACTACGTTGGAAATATGAATTTTCTACAAATGGTTATCTTAATTTAGAATCTGCACCTACAATTGATCAAAATGGTAATCTGTATATCCCTGTCGTTGACACTATTTATTCGTTGACAAATGATGGATCAGTTAGATGGAAACAACCACTGATTTCTGGTGGGAGGATTTCCACCTATTTTGTAAATGACATTGAGGGTAATATTTATTTTGGAACCAGTAATAACAAGGAAGATTCATCTATTTTATATTCTAAAGTAATTTCATATTCTTCATCAGGGGTGAAAAGATGGGAGATAACTCTTTCTCAACCAATAATAAGTTACTTATCGCTAACAAATGGAAGGTTATTTGCAACAGTGTACCCAAAAGAGATTTTTGTTATCGAATAAGTATTCGGAAGTAAGCGGTTTCATATCCTTATCCTATTCTCATTTCGGATAATCTCAATCAGTTCCGAAATGTCATCCACTTCATAGTCGGCGTTGGATTCGACTGTGCCGAACGTATCACCATAACGGGCAAAGACTGTTTTCATCCCCACTTTCGCTGCGCCAACAACATCACGCTCTGCCCAATCGCCCACCATCAGCGCTTCATGCGGTTGGATTCGGAGAAGTTCAAGAATTTTTTTGAACGGTGCAGGATCGGGTTTACGGATGCCGGTATCTTCAAACGTCACAACGTGGTCAAAGATGTGGTGAAAGTTCAGATACGTAAGGCGAAGCCACGCTTCGCGCGCCGGCGCATCGGAAACAACGCCGATCTTCAATCCCATTTTCACCAGTTCCATCAACGTTTTGTACACATGGGGGTACGGAACCAACGCCGCTTCACGCGCACGACGGTACGCTACAACGCCGGCTGAAAGAATCTTGTAGTCGACTTTCTGAAATTCATCATACAGCAATTGATCGAAGACATTCTGAAATTCAATTCCTTTCTCTTGGTAAATTGCATCAATCCGCTGTTGAATTTCTTCGCGCGTTAAATTCAGTCCGGCATCAATCATCGCATTGATCGCCGCTTCGACCGACTGGCGCTTCATTGCCATGAAGTCTACCAGCGTATTGTCGAGATCGAAAATGATTCCTTTAATCATGAGAATGTACGTTAGGAATTTCTCTCAATGAGATTCTTTTCCCCCTGCAACAGCATTTCAACGGCAAGAGCGTACCCTGCCGAACCGAATCCTGAAATTTGGGCTACGCAGACCGGTGCAGTAACGGAATGACGTCGGAATTCTTCCCGC
>JBFMDF010000413.1:0-2185 GCA_040753935.1 Bacteroidota bacterium
CCGACGGGCGTCGGTGCCTACATTTTCTTTAAAATGTTTTTTGCAATGGGTGCAATTTCAAATTCATGCGCAATATTGTACCAATGAATTCGCGGCTCTTTCCGAAACCATGTCATCTGACGTTTAGCAAAACGGCGTGTGTTTTGTTTCATCAGTTCAATCATTCGCTCGTACGAAATTTCACCGCGCAAATATTGAAAGGCCTCTTTGTACCCAACGGTTTGTAACGCCTGCACCCGGTCGTCAAATCCCATCGCCTGTAATTGCTTCACTTCATCAAGAAAACCATCGGCAAACATTCTTTCGACACGATCGTTAATTCGTTGATACAGCATAGAACGTTCCCATCTCAAACCAATCCACGTCGCGTCATACAGTTCATCTTTCTGATGATTTGCATGAAATTGCGAGATGGGAATTCCTGTTTCGTAGTACACCTCCAGCGCTCGAATCACGCGGCGATGCTTTGATGCATCCATTGTAGCGGCAGAAGCAGGGTCAACCCGCTGTAACTCCCGATAGAGCGCTTCTTTCCCTTCGCTTTCAATTCTGCGTTCAAGTTCAGCACGAATCTCTCCCGAAAACTCCGGCTGTTCAAAAAAACCGTCAATTAATGCTTGAACATACAATCCCGTTCCGCCGCAAACGATAGGTAATTTCTTTCGCAGAAGGATTTCATCAATAATCTTTCTTCCTAATGTTTGAAAATCGCCAGCGTTAAATTTCTCATTCGGCTCTCGGATATCAATGCAATGGTGCGGCACCTGCAGAAGTTCTGTGCGTGAAGGTTTTGCGGTTCCAATATCGAGATGTCGGTACACCTGCCTTGAATCTGCAGAGATGATTTCGGCGGGAATGCTTTGTGCGATCTGTAATGCAAGCAACGTTTTACCAGAAGCAGTAGGTCCGACGATAACAAGAACTTTGGGGAGGTTCATTCTTGAAAAATCTCTTAAATGCTTGGTACTCTTTTAATCTTGAAATTTGCGATTCAATTCCACGCATTCTTTCCAATAAGTGGAACAAACTTAAATCCGTCAACAACCTCTTTCAGTAGACTACTTTTGACTTTTGTTCCGATGACCAATCTCTGCATTTCTCTATCTCCGACCGGAATAACAATTCTCCCCCCTTCGGCAAGTTGATTCACCAGCGGTTCGGGAATTGTTGGCGCGCCGGCCGTAACAATAATTCCGTCGTACGGTGCATGTTCGCTCCAACCGATTGTTCCGTCGCCTCCTTTGGAGACAATCTTCAAATGCAGTTTGTCGAACATTTTCCGCGCGTTGATAAGCAGACTGAGAATACGTTCAATGGTAAACACCCGGCATCCAATTGTTGCCAGAACTGCGGCTTGGTAACCTGAACCGGTTCCGATTTCCAACACTTTCATTCCTTTATACGGCTTCAATGCCTGCGTCATAAAAGCAACGGTGTACGGCTGCGAAATCGTTTGTTCACTACCAATCGGGAGAGCATTGTCTTCGTACGCACGGTTGATGAACATCGGGTCAACAAATAAATGCCGCTCAACCTTGCCCATTGCTTCCAGCACGTTTTCGTCGGTAATGCCTTTTCCTTTTAAGATCTCGATGAGTTCTTTTCGTTCTGTTTCAAATCGTCCCATATCAATATTGCTTAAAAAGCACTTTAATAAAATTTATCGTAGTGGAAAAATGTGTCATGTGGCTTTGTTCATTAGCGTACACGGTATCGATTGGAAGTGAACCTATCGAAAAACCATATCGTGCCGCTTTAATTAAAAACTCGGTTTCCGCTTCAAATCCTGTCGTTTCTAACCGAATACGTTTCAGCACACGCCGGGTAATGAACCGAAATCCAGACTGACTGTCGGAGATCGAAGTACTTGTTCTGAGTCTCACCAGCGTTGTCGTAATCGTGTTCGAAAGGATTCGATGAACCGGCATTCCTTTCATGTTGTGCAATCTGCTTCCAATGATCATATCGTACTGCCGTACGGCATACAATGCCGTGAATCGCGGAATGTCTTCGGGCTGATGCTGGAGGTCGGCATCCATTGTGAGTACCGCATCGCAGTTTCTGTTGAGCGCTTCATCAAAACCGGATTGCAGTGCCGCTCCCTTTCCTTTATTCTGCTGATGATGCACAGCAATGACTCCACGAGACGTAGCGATGGCTCCCGTTGCATCGGTTGAACCGTCAT
>JBFMDF010000414.1:0-2170 GCA_040753935.1 Bacteroidota bacterium
TTTTTGAAGCAAAATCTTATTATAATGCCTCTGTAGTTCAAGAGGCATTTTTGTTATCTGCGATAGGGGGAAAGTTCTATGAAATTTTCTTTTGTTTTCTTATTGGTTCTTGCTTTATCAGCAACAGCGGGTGAGAAAAAGAAATACGGTAAACCGTTAACGTTAAAAGAGAAAACACCGATTTCTGTTATTTTATCACAACCCGAAAAGTTCGACGGCAAACGTGTTCAGGTTGAAGGAACTGTTGTTGGTGTGTGCGCGAAGCAAGGCTGTTGGATTAAGATTGCCGAAGGAAAAGACTCTGCGTCAATTCGGTTTAAGGTAGAAGACGGTGTTATTGTGTTCCCGACATCCCTCAAAGGAAAACAGGTTGTTGCTGAAGGAATTGTCAGCGTGAAAACGCAGTCGAAAGAAGAATTGATTCAGCATGTAGAAAAACACGCGAAAGAAGAAGGAACGACATTTGACTCTTCTGCTGTTACTGGTCCGCAAACAACAATTCAACTGCAAGGTGAAGGAGTTGTTGTAGTGCGATAGGTAAGGTCGTTACTAGGAACCGTTTGCAAACCGATGAAGGAACTTTTTGAAGAATGCACAGTGTTGTGTGTGTGAGTGCAACTTAAAAGGAGAAAATACACTATGAACACGATGAAAACGTTTCTGTTAATGGGCGTTCTCACCGTAATGCTTGTGATGATTGGCGGAGTGATTGGCGGCGAAAGCGGAATGCTCTTTGCATTGTTCTTTGCCGGCGTGATGAACTTTGTTTCGTATTGGTGGAGCGATAAAATTGTTCTGCGGATGTACGGTGCGCAAGAACTCACTCCTGCGGATAACCCGGCATTGTTTCAAATAACACAAGAGCTTACCACCAACGCCGGATTACCAATGCCAAAGTTATATCTTATCTCTGGCGAGCAACCTAACGCGTTTGCAACAGGGCGAGATCCTCAACATTCTGCTGTTGCAGTGACAGACGGAATTTTACGACTTCTTTCTCGGGATGAATTGCGCGGTGTTATTGCACATGAACTGGCGCATATTAAAAATCGCGATATTCTTGTCGGCTCTGTAGCGGCAACAATTGCGGGGGCTATTAGTTATCTTGCTAACATGGCGCAATGGGCAATGATTTTCGGTGGAAGACATTCTGATGATGAAGAAGGAGCAAATCCGGTGGCTGCGATTGTCATGATGATTGTTGCACCGATTGCTGCAATGCTGGTACAAATGGCTATTTCCCGCTCGCGGGAATTTCTTGCTGATGAAACAGGCGCAAAGATGAGTGGCAATCCGCTTTCGCTTGCCAGCGCACTTCGCCGGCTACACGAACGTGCGGAGCAAATTCCAATGCACGCAACTCCTGCAACAGCGCACATGTTCATCGTCAACCCCTTACATGGTGGATCGTTTGTGAATCTCTTCAGCACACACCCCCCGGTGGAAGAACGCATTGCCCGCTTGGAAGCAATGGTGTACGGAAACACTATTCGCTAGTGATTGAAATCTTGCGAAGGTACTACAACCTTCGCAAGATTTTCAAAACTTTTTCCCGTGACAAGTTGGTACAGATGAACAGTTTCAGTCAAGGTTTTTTAAAATAAGGCATCTATGGAAAATACAACATTAATGTGGATACTGTTTAACGCCTTTGTGCTTGCCATGTTGGCGCTTGATCTTGGCGTGTTTCATAAAAAAGCACACGAAGTGAAGATGAAAGAAGCGTTGGGATGGAGCGCTGTGTGGATTATACTTGCGTTGATGTTTAACGTATTGATTTATTACTATTGGGATTGGATGTCGCCTGGCAGCGAGTATACAAATACGGAAGCGGCGCTTGCGTTTTTGACGGGATATGTCATAGAAAAATCACTGAGTGTAGATAACATTTTTGTGTTTCTGATGGTTTTCACCTACTTCCGTGTTCCGTCACTGTATCAGCATAAAATTTTGTTTTGGGGAATACTTGGCGCGTTAGTGATGCGTGCTATCTTTATCTTTGCCGGTGTTGCGCTGATTGAAAAATTCCATTGGATGATTTATCTATTTGGCGTACTACTGATTGTGACAGGAATAAAAATGGTTACTCAAAAGGATAAAAAGTTAGAGCCGGAAAAGAATCCTGTCATTAAAACCTTTCGTAAATGGTTTCCAGTTGCAGAAAGCTACC
>JBFMDF010000415.1:0-2161 GCA_040753935.1 Bacteroidota bacterium
ACGTTGGCATCTTCAATCAACTTCACTTCAACGTCGCAAAGACTATTGTTTCCGAAGTTGTCGATGGGTTTCTGAAAGGGGAATACGACAAAGTCGAAATTATCTCAAACGAATTCAAAAACGCCGTACAACAGAAGTTAACAATCAGTCAATTTCTCCCGCTGGTTTCTGAAGAACCCAAAGAAAAGAAACAAGCGGCAATCGACTACATTTACGAACCGACAAGCGATGAGATCGTCAGTGCGCTGGTTCCGAAACATCTGAATTTTCAAATGTGGCGCGTCTTGTTAGATTCAAGCGCCGCAGAACAAGGCGCACGCATGACGGCGATGGAGAATGCAACAACCAACGCGCGCGATTTACTGCGATTGCTTCAATTGAACTACAATAAAGCGCGTCAAGCGGCAATCACCAAAGAGTTGCTGGAAATTGTCGGTGGCGCCGAAGCATTAAAAAAAGCAGGATAATTTTTTACGTCGTCAGTATTCCTAGCCGGACATGGCTATCACTACCGACGACTGACTACAGATATACCGGATACTGAAACATGTTTGAAACGCTTACTGAAAAATTAGACGTCGCATTAAAAAAACTTCGCGGTCAGCATCGCCTCTCGGAAGAGAATACGGCTGAAGCGTTGCGCGAGGTGCGTCGTGTGTTGCTGGATGCCGACGTGAATGTCAATGTTGTCAAAACGTTCATTGACAATATTCAGAAAAAAGCGCTCGGACAAGAAGTTGTAACCAGCGTTACCCCCGGACAACTGATTATCAAAATCATCTACGACGAGTTGGTAACGTTGATGGGGACGGAAAAAGCAGAGATCAATTTCTCTACCGAAGTTCCTACGATCATCATGGTAGCCGGATTACAAGGTTCCGGTAAAACAACGTTCAGCGGAAAACTTGCCTATCTGCTGAAGGGGAAAGGTCGCCATCCTCTTCTTGCCGCGGCGGATATTTACCGTCCGGCGGCTATTGACCAGTTGGAGATGCTTGGAAGGCAAATAGATGTTCCTGTGTATTCAAGCAGAACAGAAAGCGCCGTTGAGATAGCCAACAAAGCGGTGTCGTTTGCAAAAGAACAAGCGCGTGATGTCGTCATCATTGATACCGCAGGACGGTTGGCGATAGACGAAGAGATGATGCGTGAAGTGGAGAATATCAAGTCCGCGGTGAAGCCGGATGAGATTCTCTTCGTTGTCGATTCCATGATCGGTCAGGATGCAGTGAATACGGCAAAAGCATTTCATGACCGGCTGAATTATGACGGCGTTGTGCTGACAAAACTCGACGGTGATACACGTGGCGGTGCGGCATTGTCAATCCGGGCTGTTGTCGGTAAGCCGATTAAGTTTGTTGGTGTTGGTGAAAAGATGGATGCGCTAGAGCAATTCTATCCCGATCGGATGGCGTCGCGCATTCTCGGCATGGGCGATATTGTTTCGCTCGTTGAAAAAGCGCAGCAAACGTTCGACCAAAAGCAGGCGGCAAAGTTACAAGAGAAAATAGTTAAGGATACATTCACCCTGCAAGATTTTTACGAGCAGTTACAGCAGATAAAGAAGATGGGTCCGCTCTCGCAAGTGATGTCCATGATTCCCGGTGCGAGCAAATTAGGGAACCTTAACGACGTTGATGAGAAGGAATTGAAGTACGTTGAAGCAATTATTCTTTCAATGACGAAAGAAGAGCGAAATAATCCGCACATCATCAATGGTTCGCGGAGAAAGCGAATTGCAAAAGGAAGCGGGACATCGGTGCAAGAAGTGAACAAATTATTGAACCAGTTCAACGAGATGCAGAAGATGATGCGCACCCTCACCAAGGGAAAAAGCTTTGCGAAGGTGATGGGGCAGCGGTTTGGACGGTAGTTACGATTGTTATGGTTATAGAATAAAGGACAGAAAAAGCGAATGATGAAACAACATTACATTAATCAGCAGTTCAAAGGAGAACAACAGTGGCAGTAAAACTACGATTACAACGCGGTGGGAAGAAGAAACAACCGATATACCGCATTGTTGCGGCAGATAGCCGCTACAAACGCGACGGACGGTTTCTGGAGAAACTTGGCAGTTACAATCCAAACACCGATCCGATGACCATAGAGATGAAAGAAAGCAGAGTGCTGTATTGGCTTGGCGTCGGCGCACAGCCGA
>JBFMDF010000416.1:0-2158 GCA_040753935.1 Bacteroidota bacterium
CTTTATTGCGGGGAATAAACAACAGTTGGGGAATTGGAATCCTTCCGTTGTCGCGTTAAAAAAACAAAACGATTCACTCTGGAAGTTTGAAGCATCATTCGACAGCGGGGAGATAGTAGAATTCAAAATCACTCGCGGCTCGTGGGATTCCGAAGCCATGTACGAAGCGGGGAAAATTCCAAGCAACACTGTTGTGAAAATAACAAAGGATACTACGGTGGTACTACGTCCACTGTTATGGAAAACACAACTTCGCCGGGCACGGCCGGAACAAGCAATTCGCGGCACAGTCGAATACCATCGCGACCTTGTCGGCGACGGATTGAACTACCAACGAGACATCATCGTGTGGCTTCCGCCATCGTACAAGAAGAATTTGAAAAAGCGATATCCCGTTCTTTACATGCACGACGGTCAGAATGTTTTTGATCCGTCAACATCGTTTGCTGGATACGATTGGCGTGTAGATGAGGTTGCCGATAGTTTGATAACGATGAAAAAAATGGAAGAGATCATCATCGTCGGTATCTACAACTCGCCCGATCGTCTTCCCGAATACTCCGACTCGCCGCTGGGAAACGCCTATGTGAATTTTGTTATCAACGTCGTGAAACCGCTGGTTGATTCAACGTATCGTACAAAACCGGACAGGAAACATACAGCAGTAATGGGTTCATCAATGGGAGGAGTTGCATCACTCATTTTTGTCTGGAAACGCCCGGATGTATTTAGTATGGCAGGGTGTCTCTCTTCTGCATGGTGGTACGACAATGAAAAAACTCTGAAAGAGATTGAACATTATTCCGGACCGAAAAAAGATGTTCGTATTTACCTTGATTGCGGTGGACGGGAAAAAGATTTGGTCAACGGGTATCACCGCATGGTTAAGATTCTCAAGAGCAAAGGATTCAACAAAGGGAAAGACTTAGCATATCATCTTGAACCTGCTGCTGTTCACAACGAGCAGGCATGGGCGGCACGCGTGTGGCGCCCGTTGATGTTTATGTTCGGACGTCAGTAGGGCAAGCGGAAATGTTTTTTCTACACCAATTTTTTGTTTTTCTCTAGCGACTCTTTCTCCATCTTCTTCTTATATTCTATCATCTTCTTCAGTAACCTTTTATCACTTGTTGCAAGAATTTGTACTGCCAGCAATCCGGCATTTTTTCCATTTCCGATAGCGACTGTAGCAACAGGCACTCCGGCCGGCATTTGCGCGATTGACAGAAGTGAATCCAACCCATCCAGCGCTTTAGTTTTAATTGGTACTCCAATAACAGGCAATGGTGAATGTGCGGCAGACATTCCAGGCAGATGAGCCGCTCCTCCGGCGCCGGCAATGATAACTTTAATGCCGCGTTTGTGCGCTGAAGAAGAATAAGCCGCCATAAAGTTCGGCGTGCGGTGCGCCGACGTAATTTTCATTTCATAGGGGACGGAGAATTCTTCCAACACGCTGGCGGCTTCCTGCATTGTAGAAAGATCGCTGTCGCTCCCCATAACAATACCGACGATTGGTTTTTTCATAGTGAGTCTTTCCAAGTGACCGTCACCTAGAAGGTGACGGTCACTTACGTTGTTATGACGGAAATATATTAGAACCGAATGACTTGAGCCATCATAAGAAAAAAAGAGACTTCCGTTACAATCTGATTTTTTTTTCTATCGCACTTACCTGTTTCAAAATTCTTCGACTGTCGCTGCCAATCATCGTAATGTGTCCCATCTTTCTGCCAACACGCGATGCGCTTTTTCCATAAATGTGCAGATGGAGATTGGGATGCGCGAGCGCTGTACGATAGACATCAATCGGCTGTTGAGGGTTGCGCTTGCCAAGCAGATTGAGCATGACAGCAGACTTTGCAATCATCGTGGTTGAGCCGAGCGGTAAATTCATTACAGCGCGAATGTGATTTTCGAACTGCGAGGTCACGCACGCTTCAATTGTGTAATGCCCTGAATTGTGCGGACGCGGCGCCATTTCATTTACAATGATGTTGCCGGTATTGTCGAGAAACATCTCAATACCGAACAGTCCGTACCCGTGTACTGCTTTCACAGACTCAATCGCAATTTCTTCTGCATCTTTTTGCACCCGCTTCGAAATTCGGGCTGGTGCAATAACGGTATGGCAGATGTGATGTTTCTGAATCGTTTG
>JBFMDF010000417.1:0-2139 GCA_040753935.1 Bacteroidota bacterium
TAAATTTTTGCCAGCGATTGAAAAATTCCCTTCACTTCTGCCATGTAGAACGCGGCGCCAACCCCTTTGCCCGATACATCTCCAATAACGATTCCAATCCGGTCGTGATTAATCTGCACGACATCGTAGTAATCGCCGCCGACTTCCAGCGCCGGAGATGAAATCGCGCGCATCTCTACCGTCGGAAACGTCGGCAGACGCTGTGGTAATAACCGCTTCTGCATTTCCTGAGCGAGCAACAGTTCTCGCTGCAAACGCTCTTTCTCCAACGATTTCTCAATTAGTCGTGCATTCTCAATGGCAATCGCCACCTGATCGGCAAAACCGGTAAGAATATCCACATCGTCCTGATCAAAACCAAAACTGATTTCTTTTGTGGCGTACAAAATTCCAATGACATTACCGTGAGAAAGGAGCGGTATGATGAGCATCGAGCCGATCTGCTTCAATTTTGGAAGATGTTTCGTTCTCCTATCTGATTCCACATCATCAACCATCATCACTTTTTTGGATTGCAACACCGCCGTGCGCAACTCGTTTCCTCCCGAACCAAGGAAAAGCCGAAGTTGATCTTCAGAGATCTTTCGCGCCGACACAATTCCATTCTGTTGTACTGAACCATCAGCCGGAATAATTTCAAGCCATGTGCTGGACGCTTGCACTACTTCCATAACCATTTTTGTTGCCGTATCAGCAAGGTCGTTGAGTGCAAACACCTGAGTGATTAATCGGCTTAAGTTATGAAGCGAACTAATTTCTGTTTGTTTCCTGTCGAACGCTTCTGCCGTTGGCAAATGAAACAACGTACTAATAAACGACATTCCGAAATACACGGCGCCAAACGTCGAACTCAATTTTACAAACGTAAAGAGAGATGAACTATAGAACTGTATTCCCTTTTGTGTTTGTGCATCTTGAATAGAAAGGATAACGAGAATCACCAGAAAGCCAAAAAACGCAAGCAGTGAGTACAGCAGTGCGTAAACTTTCTGCTTTCGCGGAAGATAGGCAATCCACGACAGGCGGAACGAGTTGACAATAATCATCACTACCGCCAAACCGGAAAACACTGCACTCCAGACCGTATCCTCCAACGGTCGCCGGGTAATGGCGGCAAGTGACGCCAACGTAAAGCAGCCAATCAGTATCCAGTAGTTACGGGTACTTGTTTTTTTACGCTTATACAACACCAAATCTTTGATAAACAGAACTGTGGCAATGCCAAATATTCCTGCCACAACACTAAGGATTGAAGAGAAGAAAATAGTAAGGTAATCAAGAGGAAACAGCTTCAGTTGGCGAATTTCAAATCCTTTGTGCGGCAAAAGACTGACGATAAGATAAACAGTTAAAAAAATACCTGCCATGAGTGCCACACTGGCGATATTTTGTACAACATTTCGGGGATGTTCGCGTTTGTAAATTTGCAGATAGAAGTAGATGAAGAGAAACGAAACAATCACTAACGCAGTACGAAGATAGAGCATCATCATATCACCGAGGTCAACATTCTTTGACGCGGTGTTAATGATGAACACGACCACAGAAGATACTATCGCTCCACTGAGGAGTAACAATTTACGCAAGCGCATTGAAAATTGAGAATTGAAACATTGAGATGCTACGTATTGTTCGAATTTCCGAAGTGAAAGTTACATTTTTTGTCGTTTCATCCCCTTCGGTAACAAGAAGAAAATAGAGAATAAACGAAGCAGAAACAAACCAAATATCAGCTCCGTGCATGTACCATAGACCTGAGATTTTCATTGATTTTCCTACCTCTTTCCGTTATATTTTCAACCTGACTGTACTACAGTAGAACATTGTATAGATTTAATCGGAGGTTTTTTTCGTGAAAAAAAATCGCGGCAAGATAGTAGTGATCGTACTTTCCCTCGGTCTCGCGCTATACTTCCTCTACCCCACGTATCAATCAAGTTCATTTGAAAAAGAGTTGGCATCCCGTACCGGTGACGACAGTCTGCAGTATCTCAACGAACACGAAGCCGAAATACGAGAAGCACGTGCCAAGCGCATTAAACTGGGTCTTGACCTGCAAGGTGGAATGCGGGTAGTGTTGGAAGTTGATATCGCGAAGATGTTGGAACAGATCGCTAAAAACAAAGATGATCAATTCAA
>JBFMDF010000418.1:0-2136 GCA_040753935.1 Bacteroidota bacterium
TTATTGTTTTCAGGAAGGACTAATTTGCACTAATGCAGTACAAGAAACGAACACACACCTGCGGCGAACTTCGTTCATCGCACATTGGACAAACTGTAACGCTCAACGGCTGGGTTGATACCCGACGTGATTTGGGCGGAGTTATTTTCATCGACCTTCGCGATCGGTACGGCAAAACACAAATCGTTTTTAATCCACAGCATCATCAACAATCTCATGAATTAGCAGGAGAACTTCGATCTGAGTATGTCGTTTCGGTAACAGGTGTTGTTGAAAAGAGACCCGCAGGTACTGAAAATCCGAAACTTTCCACCGGTGACATTGATGTACTGGTCAACGAACTAACCATTCTCAACAAAGCAGAAACTCCGCCGTTTCCAATTGAAGATGGAATCGACACCAACGAAGATCTCCGGTTAAAGTATCGTTACCTCGATTTACGTCGTCCGGAAATGCAGAAACGTTTGTTGTTTCGGCACACGTTGTATCAGGTAACGCGAAGATATTTTGATCAGAACAATTTCATCGAAATAGAAACACCGGTGCTGATGAAAAGCACTCCGGAGGGCGCGCGCGATTTTCTGGTGCCGAGTCGAATCAATCCGGGAAAATTTTACGCACTGCCACAGTCGCCGCAAACCTACAAACAAATTTTAATGGTAGCAGGATATGACCGGTATTTTCAAATAGTGAAATGCTTCCGCGACGAAGATTTACGCGCCGATCGTCAACCGGAATTCACCCAAATCGACGTTGAGATGTCTTTTGTGGATGAAATTGATGTTCAACATACGGTTGAAGGGTTGATGAAACAGTTATTTAATGAGTTAATGGGCATTGAATTATCGACACCGTTTCCGCGTCTTAGTTACAAAGATGCAATGGAAAAATACGGAAGCGACAAGCCCGATCTTCGTTTTGGATTGAAGTTTACAGATTTCACTGATATCGTAAAAGATTCCGGCTTCAAAGTCTTTTCTGAAAATGTCAAGAAAGGTGGCGTTGTTGCTGGTTTTACCGTTCCCGGCGGCGCTAGTTTTACGCGCAATCAAATGGATAATCTTGTTGACTTCACCAAATCACTTGGTGTCGGCGGACTTGCATATATTAAAGTAACGGAAAAGGGAATTGATTCTGCCATAGAAAAATTTCTCGGTAACGACGTCTGCAAAAAAATTTGTGATGCTGCGGAAGCTAAAGTCGGAGATGTTGTCCTTATTGTGTCGGATACATGGAATAAAACTTATACCACGCTCGGTACGCTCCGCCTTGAAATGGCAAAACGATTGAACCTGATTGATGAGAACAAATGGAATCTTCTTTGGGTGGTAGATTTCCCGATGTTTGAGTATTCCGAAGAGGAGAAACGATATGTGGCAATGCATCATCCGTTTACCTCGCCGAAACCGGAAGATATTCCGTTACTCGACAGCGATCCGTTAAAAGCCCGCGCCCGCGCCTACGATTTGGTACTAAACGGCAATGAAATTGCCGGCGGCAGTATCCGTATTTTCAGTTCAGACTTGCAAAGCAAAGTATTTGGATTGCTTGGGATCGGTACCGACGAAGCGAAGAAAAAATTCGGTTTCATGCTCGATGCATTCAAATACGGTGCACCTCCGCACGGCGGCATTGCTTTCGGCGTTGATCGCCTGGCGATGCTGATGACGCATTCAAAATCTATTCGCGATGTGATCGCCTTTCCCAAAACCAGTAGCGGTTACTCGCTGATGGATGATAATCCATCGGAAGTTGATAAAAAACAACTTGATGAGTTGCATATAAAGGTAAAGTGAGAATTTGTTCAACAACGAAAGTTACAGTTTTCATCATTTTGGCATAGGGTATCATTTTTAAGCATGAAGCAAAAGATTCGCATAGCATCCGGCCAAGGATTTTGGGGTGATCTGCAAACAGCACCGATAGATCAAGTGCGCAAAGGTCCTATCGACTACATGATGCTGGACTATCTTGCCGAAGTCACGATGTCCATCATGCAGAAACAGAAATTGAAAGATCCGAAACTTGGTTATGCGAAGGACTTGATACCGCTCTTTGATGAAATTCTACCGGATATTATTCAGAAAAATATCAAAATCATTACCAATGGGGGCGGCGTCAATCCGTTGGCATGCC
>JBFMDF010000419.1:0-2132 GCA_040753935.1 Bacteroidota bacterium
ATTGTTGAACTTCCCGGCGTTGCAAAAGAGAATGTAAAAGTAACTCTGCATGATAGTGTGCTCACTATTACCGCAGAACGTAAAGAACCAGAGTTGAAAGATGGTGAGCAGTGGATCAGAAATGAAATTTCATACGGAAAGTTTGAACGGACAGTGAATTTGCCATATCCGGTTGTAGCAGATAAAATCACCGCAGTTCATGAGAATGGCATTCTCAGCATCATATTGCCGAAAGCAGAAGAAGTGAAGCCAAAGCAAATTGCTATTCGCTGAGAAGAAAGGAGATGGAAGTATGAAGAATGGAAGTGAAAAACAAGTTCAAACCTTTATTCCTGCCGTAGATATTGTGGAGACAAAGAATTCGTACATAGTCAAATTAGATCTTCCGGGCGCCAATAAAGAACACATTAAAGCTCAACTTGATCGTAACACGTTAGTCGTCTGTGCGCCGTTACAGGATTACCTTGCGACGGAGAAAGGAAAAGAACAACCGAAGAAAGAGTACCGCCGAGAGTTCACGCTTGCCAACGACGTTGATCTTAACACGATCGACGCGCAATATGAACTTGGAGTGTTGACAATTACCTTAAACAAGAAATCACAATTCTTACCAAAAGAAATTACCATTAACTAAAAAGAAAGGAGCGATGACTATGGCACTAGTAAAAAGAAATCCGACTCAGGAAATGACCCGCTGGAGTGGTGGTTTTCCGATGTTTCGCGGATTTGAATCGCTTCGACGGGACATGAACCGATTTTTCGATGAATTCTTCCGCGGCGATATTCTTGCCGACGAATCATTCTTCGGCCGTGATTGGACGCCGGCAGTTGATGTTGTGGAAAACAATGATGCATACATTTTGAAAGCAGAACTTCCCGGCATCAGCAAAGACGATGTGAAGATCACGCTGGAGAACAACGTGCTGACGATCCGTGGCGAGAAGAAGAACGAAATGGAGAAGAAGGAAGGGAACTTCCATCGCGTTGAACGCAGTTACGGCATGTTCGAGCGTTCCTTCACTATCCCCGGCACCATCAAAGTAAACGACATCGATGCTCAATACAAGGATGGCGTACTGACTTTGACCTTGCCGAAAGCCGAAGAAGCCAAACCAAAACTCATCGATGTGAAAGTGAAATAAGCAACACGATCATCTGTTGATGACCAAATCCCGCCGTGAGGGCGGGATTTTTATTTTTGCGCAGTTCCTGCGTCTGTTGTGCAAATTCTGCATTGTTATGGAACTTTCTCTATAAAATCTGCAAGAAAAAAGCAGTTCTTCATTCTGGCACGGTGCTTGCATCGTTTAGAGTTGCAACATTGATAAAATTACATTATTCATTTGATAGGAGGATACAATGAAATATACCTTAACAGCAGTACTGGTAATTCTGTTTATTGCCGGTTGCGATAGAAATAATCCGGTTGAAAGTTCGTCGGTTCCGGCCGATGTTGAATTCAGCGAATTGTCGATGTATAAAACAACCGTTGCAACAACAGATCAAGAAATGACACAACTGCGTGAGAGCAACATGTTCCATGATTCGCTGCGTCATGGTAAAATGCTTGGTACACTAAAACGATATGTTGGGTTAAGCGAAGCGCAAATGGAAAGCGTGAAAGTGTATGCAAAAACATTGTTCGATGCTCTTCATAATATTCGTCGGCAAGTTCATGACAGCACAATAACAAAAGAACAGGCGAGAGCATTGGTACTGGCGGCTCGGGATCAATTCATTGCATCTGTCAAAACAATTTTAACAGAAGAACAAGTCACAAAATTTGATGAATGGATCGTAAAGTTTTGGAACAAACGTCATCAACATGGACATCGGGGACGAGGTGGACACGGCGGGAATGGCGGGAATGGCGGAAATGGCAATATGCATCCATAATTGGCAGTAGAATATGGAAAAGCAATTAACGCCATCGGACAGAGCAAAAATGATCGGATATAGCCTGTTTGTCATTATCGTTTTTGCACTATCGTTATTTGCGCACACGTTTACTTTCTTTTTTCTTTCGACTGTTTCGATTCTTGTGGCGATGCACAACATGGAAAAAATTTTACTTAAAGCGGATAACAGCCGAAAGTAAAGAGGAGATAACGAGTGTAAAAAGCCATTCAATT
>JBFMDF010000420.1:0-2124 GCA_040753935.1 Bacteroidota bacterium
TCGCTGCCGACATAAACAATAATAGAAATTTCCGATTCGCCTAACTCGTAATTATTCCGCACCATGTTCATCAACGAAATATCGGAAGTTTCAATAAACTCAACGCGCGGAACACGTTTGCCGAGAAAGTCTTTAACGCTCTCAATCAGATCCAACAAACTGAGACCGTCTTCGCGAATCATCGCGAGAACTTGACCTTCTGCCGCCTCAACGTACGCCAACGAATCCATAGTCGGCCGCACAGTACGAGTTGCCGACAGTTCATCAATCAGCCGCCGTTTTAATTTTGTCCCAGCAAGTCCGAAATTATCTTCAAATTGCTGATAATAGACACTCGGTTCTGAAATGGAATAGACAAGTCGGTACGCGTTGGTAGGATATTCGGAAAGCAACCCAATAATCACTTCGCTGTTGCTCTGCCCTCCGCCTGCCTCAGCAAATTCATCTTTAATTTCTCCGGTTTCAATCGTATCAACCAGATCAATACTCTCTCCCATGCCCCCTTCAACAGCGGTGGTACGTTCTTCGAGGCGCTTGACGAGGTTCACCGTCTTCACGTCGTGCAGTGTGATGCGTTTATTCTTCAACGCCACATGCGCCAGTTTGACTTCGAGACCGTCGACAAAAATTCCTAAAACTGTTTTTCCTTCACCTTTGGTGTATGGCATGCGTTTATCCGCTCGTTACATTGTGGAGGCACTCATGATTTGCTGCATTCGTTTTTTATTGTTCGCATAGTTCATCGCACTTTCCAACGAGATTTTTTTCTGCTGATACAGGCGCTTCAAGTCCTGTTCCATCGTTTGCATTCCAATGTCGTTGGACTCTTGAATCATCTGGTATATTTCACCCGTGTTGCCATTCTTAATTGCTGCACGTACTGAGGCATTCATAATCATAATTTCGCGGGCGGCAACACGTTTCCCATCAAGACTCGGAATCAGTTTTTGTGAAATGACCAGTTTGCACACATCGGCAAATCTGTTGCGAACTCGATCCTGCTCTACCGGCGGAACTTCACCGATGATACGGTCAATACTTTCTACTGCCGACGCGGTGTGTAATGTGGAAAACACTTTATGACCGGAATCGGTAATTTCAAGCGCAGTGAATATTGTTTCCGGATCGCGCATTTCACCGATCATGATGATATCGGGATCCTGACGTAATGCTTGTATGGCTCCATCTTTAAATGAAAGCACATCGCGCCCTACTTCCCGGTGACGCACGATGCAGCGATCCGATTTATGAACATACTCAATCGGCGCCGCAATGATAACTATATGTCCGTCGACCGTGTGGTTATTGAGGTCGATCATGGCATCAAGCGTTGTACTTTTTCCTGAACCAGTGATACCGGTTATTAGAATCAGACCTTCCTTCGTATGGGCAAGACTAACAATCTTAGTAACGTTTGGATGCAATTCAAGAGTTTTGTACGGCCGAACAGTTGCGTTGATGGCACGCATATTCAATGCCAGATGGTCAAGGTCCATATACGCATCGGCACGAAAACGCCTCATTGTTTCGCCATCCATAATCATGTACGAGAAATCGAGATTCTTTTGCTCATACAGAAATTGCCGCTGGCGCGCAGTAAGAAGTGACTGAATAAGTACATTGGTATTATCTGTAGAGAGCGGCTCGAGTGTCGGATCGGGTTTTTTAGAACCAAAAATTCTGTACCACACTTTTCCCTGTCCACCATATCCACCCAAATCAATGTCTGAAGCATTAAGAATAAACATACGCATCAACAATGCATCAACAAATGTTTTCAGCGCCATTTTATTTTCGAGTGGAAGTTTTTCAACCACATCACCTATGAAAATTTGACGCTCTAGGCCTTGAGTGGATTGCGGAATTTGTGCAATGACTTGATTTAAAATGATACGAGCATTCTCCTGAATTTCAGCAGGTATCATTAAAGATGCAGTTCCTGTCGGCGAGGCCGTTTGAGTGCTCATATTATTCCGGCATTTGGACGCAAAACATGTAACAATGTGAATTCAACAAGTTCATGACCATTTTTCAAGTGTTACATGAATTGCTGGTGAGAATATATTGAAAGGCATAGTGATTGTCAACAAGATTTCCGCTTTTATTATTCAAACCATGAAAGAA
>JBFMDF010000421.1:0-2115 GCA_040753935.1 Bacteroidota bacterium
TTCGTTCAATTACGATGGATGGAAAAACATTCAACGAACTGAAATTTTCGGAAGATGAAGTGCTCTCCATTAGCCGATCTTTTCAATCGCACACATTGCCGGCAAAGAATTTTCTCTACACCTCGGCAACCGAAACAAATTTCAAACTCTTCAGCAGCAAGTACGATGTTGTGCATGTGGCAACGCATGGATTCATGAATGAAAAGAATCCGAAACTTTCCGCCATCCTCTTTTCACAACCGAGAGAGCAAACAGAAACCGACGACGGCATTTTGTATCTGAATGAAACGTACGCCCTCGATTTGAAAGCAAAGCTGGTTGTGCTCAGCAGTTGCGAAAGCGGCGTGGGAGCAGTGATTCAAGGGGAAGGGATGATGGCGCTGACACGCGGATTGTTCTACGCGGGAGCGAAGAACATTATCTTTTCATTGTGGAAAGTTCCAGACCGTCAAACCTACCTGCTGATGGATGAATTCTACAAGCAGATGCTCTCCGGAAAATCGTATGCGTCCTCGCTGCGCGAAGCAAAATTAACATTGATCGCAGCTAAAGAATCTGCCTTCCCCAGCAAGTGGAGCGGTTTTGTGCTGATGGGGAAGTGATCAGAGCCGCACGATCAGATATTCTGCTGAATCTATTACCACTTCGTACCGATTCCTGATAAAGTCCAATTGTTGTTCTGCTCCATTTTCAAAGAAAAGATTTTTCTCACCAATGAAGTATCTCGCCCCGAGCCTCTTTTTTTCTTCGAAGTACGATTCATTGATTTCGCTGGTAGAACAATTCCATCCTTTCCGTCCTGCATTGTAGAGGACCACAGGATTTCCATTCGATAAGGCGATCACGAGATCATTTTCCGGAATTATCTGCTGTACAGACGTTGAAAGAGCAAACAGCGGAGTGTCATATCGTTCACTGTTGAATGTGTGAACCAGACGAAGCGCACTCAGAACAATTGTTGCTGTAGCGAACAAAGCCAGCACTACGCGGGTCGTTTTTTCGCTGAAGTGTATCGTTGCCGCAACATCGGAGAGACGAGAGAACGGTTTTGCTAAAAAGACCACTCCCGGAAGCATAAACGGCAATTGATAGTATTCGTGCACCTGATTTCCTTTTGCTACAATTAGAAAATAGACAACCACGGCAATCAACCAGAAATCGAACAGCCGCTCATTGTCTGATTTCCGTTTCAGGAACAATCCGACAACAAACAGCACAAATGCCGGATAGGTAAAATGTCGTTCCGCAATGCTTTTAAACAGCACATCGTTATAAAATTTGAATGTTACAAGAAGGTCGAGATTTCCCCATTTGTCCGTACCCATTTCCCAAATGCCGAATGTCAAACCGGTTAGTGATTTGAGTGAATGGGAATGATAGTACCATGCAAACGTCGCAACGAATACGATTACTGCGAACAGCCAAATCTTCGGTTGGCGGAACAGCGCGAATTTGAATTTCGTCCAACTGAGAAAGAGCAAAGGCAGTCCGAGATAGAGCGTGGGGAGTTTTAGTAATACTGCCAGAGAGATGCATGCAACACTTGCGAGAAAATGTTTCCAACTGTTATCATCGAGCCATTGCGAGTAAAAATAAATTCCGAACACTGAGAACATCAGCATCATCTGTTCCGGCATAAACGCTCTGCCGTAATAGATACTCAGCGGAAGAACCGCATAGAAGAATACTGACCAGAGTGCCGTTCGTTCATCAATCATTTTTTTGACAAGAAGATAAAGTCCCAACACAGTCAGCAAAGAACAGAGAACAGAAAGGGCTCTTCCAAAAATTTCTTGGATGCCGAATAGTTTGTACAGAAGAGCAATGATAAACGTGTACAACTGGAATTCGCTCTCAACGTATCCGGGTGTTTCTCCACGCCAGTCGATTGCCGGGTACGCAATATTCATATTTTCGGTTGCAAAGTTTCTTGCGATCGCCGCCGTATCTGCCTGCCGCCACGAATGCCAGCCGGCAATGGGAAAATTGATGTGGTAGAGACGGGTACAGAAGGTGAAGAGTAAAATTAGAATGAATCGTTTGCTCATGTTTTGTCCTATGCAAATTGATTTTTGAAAATAGTGTATATATTTTTCTTGCGCATTAAACCAGCAT
>JBFMDF010000422.1:0-2113 GCA_040753935.1 Bacteroidota bacterium
AAACAGTGTTGATAAAAAACTGTCGATAGTGCGCACGTGAAAATCGGAGTAGTGATGCAGAATTTCTTCAATCAGTTGCGCTGAGCGAAGCGAAATTTCTCCCTCCGTCAATGAAACAAGTTGTGAGAGTTCAGCGAGAATTTCTCTATCGCCAAGAGCGGCTTGTTTCAACACATTCACGATCCGCTCTTTCATTTCCTTTGCAGCAAGATTAGTGAATGTGATAGCAAGAATATTTTGAATGTTGTTTCCCTCGACGTTGCCGGAAAGAAGAAATTGAACATACCGTCGAGCGAGGGTATACGTCTTTCCCGCACCGGCAGACGCGGTGATAACAGTAAGATTGGGAAATTGAATATCGCTATCGCTGGAAAGAACTGTCATCCGTGCTTTACCATCGAAAAAAAATTATTCCAAACGAACTCTATAAACTCATCAACGAATTTTCAAACTGAAGGATACCACACTATAGAAAAATGAACAAGAGAACAAGGAAACGAGTGTATGATACTTTTTATTTTTGGAAAACGCTAACAATATCATAGAAAAGAACCATTCCTTATTTTTAAAGTAATAATCGGCAAGAGTACATTCTTATCCCCGCTCTGGCTTGAATCAACCGATTACTGTTTGTAAGAATATGCGCCAATCCCCAGCCAAGAATGATAGACACTAACGTCATGATATGTTGAAACGAACCCATACAGTTCTTCCGCTGTTCTTTGCAGAATATACATATTTTTTCAATTCTTGTTTTCCCTTCTACATTTCGCTACATTTAGCGTGAGGTGAACATGTTATGAAACGGCTTACGACAATTCTATGGATTTTGTTCGCAACAACGACAACAACCTTTGCGGAAAAACCAATACACATTCTTTCCATTAACGGCAGCATTAACCCCACAACATACGATTATCTGAAACATGAAATTGATATTGCCGAACAAAAAAACGCTCAGGCAATCATCGTCGAACTGAACACTCCCGGCGGATTGCTGGAAGCAACGCGAGGCATCGTTACTGAATTTCTCAACGCAGAAATTCCTATTATTGTTTTTGTTGCACCGCAGGGATCTCGGGCAGCATCAGCGGGAGTGTTTATTACGATGGCGGCTCATATCGCTGTGATGGCACCGGGAACAAATATCGGCGCCGCACATCCGGTAAGCACGCAAGGAGAAATGGATTCGGTGATGTCGGGAAAAGTAACCAATGATGCGGCGGCATTTATCCGCTCGATTTCTGAAAAGAGAAAACGAAACGTGAAGTGGGCGGAAGAAGCAGTACGGAACAGTGTTGCCATTACTGAAACAGAAGCATTAAAGGAACATGTCATTGATTTTATTGCATCGAACCGCGCGGCGCTGCTCGATTCACTGAACGGCCGAAAAATTGCGATTGAAAAAGATACCGTCACTCTGTCCACCACCACCGCCGTTGTTGTTGAACGCGAAATGAACTGGCAGTATAAACTTCTCAACGTTCTCAGTGACCCGAACATCTCATACATTCTCTTTCTCATCGGCATATACGGTTTGTTTTTCGAGTTATATAACCCCGGTTCAATCTTTCCCGGTGTTGCCGGTGCCATTGCGCTTATTCTTGCGCTTTACTCAATGCAAACTTTGCCGATCAATTATGCAGGACTTGCGCTGATTGTTGTCGGTATTATTCTCTTTCTGCTCGAAATAAAAATTACCAGTTACGGTTTGCTTTCCATCGGAGGTGTTATTGCATTGTTCTTCGGATCAATTATGTTGTTTCAAACCGACGGTTCTATAGAATTTGTGGAAGTGTCGTTGAATGTTGTTATTCCACTGGTGATTTTTACGGCACTCTTCTTCTTTTTTGTCATCGGCGCGGGGGTAAACGCTCAACGAAGAAAAGTCATAACGGGTGAATCAGCAATTGTAGGCAAAGAGGCAATTGCAATTACTGCATTGAATCCCACCGGCAAAGTGCGATTGGAAGGAGAAATTTGGGCGGCAGAAAGCATTTCCGGCAAAATAGAAAAGAATTCAAAAGTTGCCGTTACGGAAATTCACGGATTGTTGTTAAAGGTAAAAAAGCTCTAACCACAGAAGTACACATGAGCAGAAATATTTTTGGCT
>JBFMDF010000423.1:0-2111 GCA_040753935.1 Bacteroidota bacterium
TTACCCAGTGCTACACCGCAGTACACCTATTCCTTTGCATCGATCGGAGATTCGATGTTTGTTTCAACAGGTCAGGGAGTCCTCGTATCAACAACAAATGATACTGTTTGGACAAAAGTGAATGCTTCACCGACATACGGCTATTTTTATTCGTACAAGGGAATTCTATTCGTTGACAATATGGGGGTCAGTCGTTCGAGCACTAGGGGACAATCGTGGCAGCCGGTCTCAAGTATTCCCGTCTCGTATTCGGGTGGAGACTTTGCTGTGGTTGGTACAAAGTTGTATTATGGAATGGGAAATGGTAACGGCATTTTTATATCTACTGACGACGGGATCAACTGGTCTCAATCGAATAACGGCTTAGGAAAAGATACCAATATTGTCTCACTTTGTGCAGCAAATAGTGTTTTAATAGCCAGTGCCACAACAAGCCCTACTGATTCGAATATTATTTACCAGTCAACAGACGAAGGATCAACATGGTTTAGAATTGCGAAACAACCGGTCTCAGGCATGCTTCGTTCATTGTATGTTGTCGGAAATTCAATATTTGGAGAGGCATACGGCAAATTGTATCGCTCCACGAATAGCGGAGCGAGCTGGCTATATGTTCACAATGGTTTATCCACAAGCATAACCTCAATAAGTTCCTTTACCATCATAGGCGATACATTGTACGTCGGAACAACGGTGGGTGTTTGGAAACGCCCGCTCAGCGATTTTGGTATTACAAATATTCGTCGTGATGATAGTAAAATTGCGGTACACTTTTCTCTTGGGCAAAACTATCCCAATCCATTCAATCCCACAACAACCATTGCATATGTTGTAGGGACGAACGCCCGTTCGTCCAATAACAATGGAAACGGATGGTCATCCGTTCCGATAACATTGAAAATTTATGATATGCTGGGAAGGGAAGTCGCAACACTGGTGAATGAAACAAAATCTCCCGGAACGTATGAAGTAAGTTTTGATGCCCGCAACCTTGCAAGCGGTGTCTATCTGTATCAACTTCGTGCGGGAGAGAAGGTAGAGACAAAACGAATGATGTTGTTGAAATAAATTCATCTATCAATTGACCGACATGAACTTGCTGAGAAAGATGGCGAAATGAACCAAGTGGATGTTTCGAAATACGTCAAATAATGTTGGCATTGCTGTGCGCAACACCTGGGGAGGTATGCGCAAAGTGCAATGAAGGCAACGGGATGTCTCGAAGGCGGCATCCCGTTTTTGTTTATGAGCGATGCCTGAAAATTTCCTCTTTAGAAATTTCTTTCCATTCGCCGGGTTTCAATTCTTTCATTTCCACATTTTCAATTTTAGTTCTCACCAGGCGCAGCGTGGGATGACCCACCGCCGCTGTCATCTTTCGCACTTGACGGTTGCGTCCTTCGCGGATGGTAATTTCAAGCCATGCGGTTGGCACCGTTTTGCGGAAACGAATAGGAATCGGACGGGGAGGAAGTTGAGGTTCTTCGGGAAGGAGCCGCACATCGGCAGGTTTTGTTTTTCTTCCTTCAATGATGATACCTTCGCGCAACTGCTGCAGTGATTCTTCTGCCGGAATTCTTTCTACCTGAGCAAGGTATGTTTTGTGAAGTTCATACTTCGGGTCGGTAAGTTTATGTTTAATTTCGTTATCATCGGTTAAGAGGAGCAATCCTTCACTATCGTAATCCAATCTGCCGACAGGGTACACATTCTTGGGAAATCCAAAATCCTTTAACGAACGTTTGCCTTCTTGTGGGGTGAATTGAGAAAGCACAGCGTACGGTTTGTTGAAGATGATGTACTTCATTGCAGGATGCTGTTTAGTTCAACGTCGTAAATAGTCTGTCATCTTCTATTTTGCTGTTTTAATATCCCATCGTCTTATTCAGAAAATTGACGAGGGGTGATAGTTCCTTGCAGTATCCGGCAATTGTTCTAACGAAATCTTTTCTGTAACAAACATCTTCGCTCAATTCAATGCCGGTAAAAAATTGTTTCAACTTCAACCACTCGATCATCGGATGGTTGGGATCGAATCCTTTCGGTGGACGGGAGAGTTTTTCGCCGGTGATAGGAGGAAATTTCTTTTTGAATGACGGTGCATTGATGAT
>JBFMDF010000424.1:0-2099 GCA_040753935.1 Bacteroidota bacterium
AATTGTTCCAATATCAAAGGCAATGCCCTGCGAGGACATATTCCAAAGCTCTTCACGAATGTACTTTGCGGTAAATCCAATAGAAAAACGATCGGTAAGTGAACGAGCAAATGATACGCCGAGCGCAAACGACGAGTAATCCCACCGTCTGCCATCTCCTTCGGGATGTGTTTCGGTTCTCACAATATCTTCTGGAACTTGAAGTGAAGTTAACGACACTCCCAGTGTTCCAAATCCTTCAATCGTTACTGCCGATGCAACAAAGTCAAAATTGATGTCGGCAAGCCACTCGGCGTGATTGAATGATGCCTCACCAGGTGTTTTTAACCGGGCCAACGCACCAGGATTCCAATAAATTGAATACACATCTCCTTCCAACGAAGCGCCACTGCTTCCCATGGCAATGGTGCGCGCGCCAGCGGGAATTTTCAGGAATTGCGCAACGGTCGTGCCTACCTTGGTAGTTTTTCGGTTCAATTGTGCTTCTGCTGAATGAAAGACAAGAGTCAGACTAAAGGCAAGAAGCAAAAATGTTGTCAATTGTTTCATCAGAAATACTCCGTCGATAAAATGTATTTACTTAATAACTCCAAAGCGTCCAATTTTTGACGCACCTGTTGGTGTTTCAACATGGTAGATATACACACCATAACCAATGCGGGCGCTTTCAGAAGAGAGCAAATCCCACGTCATGTAATTCGTATTGTCATTCTTCCGCAAGGTTTGCACCAACTCACCGGTAATCGTATAAATGCGTATCGTGCATTCGCGCGGTAAGTTACGGAATTGTAATGCCCGATCTCCGCGTAAATCCTGCCTGAACGACGGCTGTTCGAATGCGCTTGTTACCACATACGGATTCGGCACGACGTACACTTGATCCAGTTTTGCATCAGCCGCTTTCGGATCGTATGTTACTGCCGTTGTCGTCAATGTAAAGGCATCATTACTGGTAAACGGTTTTTTCATGCGTCCATAAAATGAAGTACCCGCAGAAATTGTTGGCGTTGCAGTTGATGTTGCTTTGCGAATAGTTATACCCATCATCGTATTAGTCGGTGTGGTACGGTAAGGAGGCGGAGTAAGAATAATAATTTCCTCGCCCAAATCCCAACGACCCAATTTGCCCGGTGTACCAGCATCCTTGATCAACACTTGGAGCGTTGTTGTATCGGTTGCATTCAGCACCCGAAAAGGTGCTTTAACAGTTTTCACATTAGGATTGGTTGTTGAACCGAAACTATCCGGTGGCGAGATATAATTTCCCGAAGCATTTGTGTCGGCAGTCGAAATTAAAAACTCAACTTTAATATCCAACGGTGCCATTTTGAATGTTCCAATCGTCGGCGTTGCAACGACTCCTGCCGCACCATTTGGTGTCGCCGGAAGGAAGAAACTGTTCGCCTGATCGAATGCCAGCGGGTCGTTCGACACATAGACTCGCACTCCATCAAAAACAGGGTTGCCGTCTTTATGATTGTAGTTTGTACTGGCAACAATGGGATAGTACTGATATGAAACAGTATACGTTTTCGATTTTGACAAAATGCCTGGTTGAATTGCACGAATACGTCCTCCGGCAGAATCGATGACAATCAACGTATCGTGAATTCTCGGCGCTGTGGTGTCTGTTCCATTGAATACCTTCACTGATGAAACAACTAAATTTTTGTTGAGTAAATTGACAAACAGGTTTTCATTGCCAGCAAATTGCTCAACAACCGGAGCCTGTCTCAGCACGCTGTACGTTAACGTTTTTTTCGAGTTGACTAATGTCGTATCGAACTTAATAATTGCCGAATTGTTTGCAAGAGACAATTCGTTGAGTACCTTCACTGAAAGTTTTCCTGTACCTGTCCCTTTGGAATGTGTCAGTGTCATTCCTTTCTCAATATCATGTTTTGGACTGATGATACCCTGCGCCATGTCGTTGGGGGTAACGGCAACCGTGTTGATATCAAATTTAAATTGCTGTGTTACTGGATCGCGTTGAATAATCGCTTGCGATTCGGATGGTGGCAGTTGCAAACTATCGTCACCATGGTCAAACGAAACAACAGCGTAGTAATACGTGACACCATTGGTAACTGTGGAATCAA
>JBFMDF010000425.1:0-2097 GCA_040753935.1 Bacteroidota bacterium
GTAGCCGGACAACTGAAGAAGTCGTTCAGCAAGTTGCACTTGCGGCTCTTGAATAAAAAAATTAGAAAGATGATTATATTTTCGGATTTGTCTTTCGATCGCATCAATGACAGCAGGGTGCGCATAACCAAGTGCGTTTACTGCAAGTCCGGAAAACATGTCCAGATATTTTTTTCCATCTTTTGTATAAAGATAACATCCCTCACCTCGTTCTACCTCCAGCGGCAATCGTTTGTAGGTGTGAAAAAAAAGTTGAGATTCGAGTTCAGTGATGTTCATTGTAATTCTGTACGTTGTGTAAGTGTAGAAAATACTGTGTGGAAAAAATTTACTTTTGCTTTCAATTCAGTCTGTGTCCCGTCATTCCGAAGAACAAAATCTGCGCGTTCAATAAGGTCTTGCATCGGAAGTTGATGAACCATTCGTGCTTGTACCAATTCTTTTGATACCTTGTCTCTTTCCATCACCCTTTTTACCCGAATATCATCAGAAGCAGCGATGACAAGAGTATAATCCATGCGTTTATCCATTGATGATTCAAACAGTAGCGCTGCTTCTGCGAGTGCATATGAGGAAAGCGAATGGAGGTTGCGTTTCCATGTATCGAATTCTAAAAAAACGCTGGGATGAACAATGGAATTAAGACGAAGAAGTTTTTCGTGCTCCGAAAAAACAATGGTTGCCAATTTTTTTCTGTCTAAATCACCGTTCGGTAAAATAATGGTGTTCCCGAACTCGCGAATGATTTCTTTTTTTACCTCAAGTCTATTGCTGATTTCTTTTGCAACATCATCTGCATAAAATATCGGAACACCTTTTTTTTCGAACAACGAACACACGAGAGATTTTCCACTTCCAATGCCTCCGGTTATTCCAATGAAGACCATAGAGTTAGATGAATTTACTTTGCAAAAGAAACAGCACGTACTTCGCGAATAACAACTACTTTAATTTGTCCAGGGTATTCCATTTCCTGTTGTATTTTTCTTGCTATGTCTTGTGCTAATTGGTCAGCCATTGCATCATCAACTTTATCGTGTTCAACAATTACACGTATTTCTCGACCCGCTTGAATGGCGTATGTGGTTTGGACACCTTTGAATGATTTTGCGATTTCCTCAAGTTTTTCAAGACGTTTCACATATCCTTCAACAGATTCGCGACGAGCGCCAGGTCGTGCTCCGCTAATTGCATCCGCTGCTTGTACTAATGCCGCAATTGGATGTTCCATCGGAATATCATCGTGGTGAGAGCCGATAGCATTAACAACAATCGGGTGTTCGCTGTATTTTTTTGCCATTTCCAATCCTATAATGGCATGCGGTCCTTCAATACTTCGGTCGGCTGTTTTGCCAATGTCGTGAAGTAATCCCGCTCGTTTTGCTAAATTTACATCTAATCCAAGTTCAGCCGCCATAATACCGCAAAGGTAAGCGACCTCAATACTATGTTGTAACAAATTCTGCCCGTAACTGGTACGGTACTTCATTTTGCCGATATATTTTACAAGTTCAATATGTGCGCCGGGAAGTCCTACTTCAAGCAATGCATTTTCACCAACTCGTTTGATTTCTTCTTCCAGTTCGCTTTTTACTTTTTCTACTACCTCTTCAATTCGGGCAGGATGGATTCTGCCATCGGCAATCAAGCGTTCCAATGATATTCGAGCAACTTCTCGACGAAACGCATCAAACCCTGATAAAATAACAGCTTCTGGCGTATCATCTACAATAACATCTACACCGGTAGCAGCTTCAAATGCACGGATGTTTCGTCCTTCGCGTCCAATAATTCTTCCCTTCATCTCATCGCTTTGAATTTGCAGTACACTTACTGTCGTTTCTACTGCATGGTCTGCCGCGGAGCGTTGAATAGCTTGAACAATAATTTTTTGTGCTTCCTTTTTTGCTTCTTCTTTCGCTCTATCTCGAATTTCTTTCAGTGTTTGGGCTGCTTCGGTTTTTACTGAATCCAAAAGATTATCAAGCAACAGTTTTCGTGCTTCCTCTCGAGACATACCAGAAGCACGTTCGAGGCGGATATTCTCCTCGGCAATCATTGCTTCTACTTGCTGAAGTTTTTGATCCAATTCTTTTG
>JBFMDF010000426.1:0-2070 GCA_040753935.1 Bacteroidota bacterium
CGTTGCAATGCTAACGGCATCAACTTCTGCCAGCATTTCTTCAAGAGAAGAAAACGATTTTACTTTGTACTTCGAAGCAATCTCGTTCCGCTTTTTCTCATCAACATCGTATAGACCAACAAAGCGTGCTGAGGCAATCTCAGCGTACATTTTCGCATGGAGTGAACCAAGATGACCGACTCCAATTACTCCAATGGTTGTTTGTTTCATCGAACCTTCCTGTTAATGACCGGAGTGACCGCAGTAGTCTTTTGATTTGTTGAGGAATCGATCGCTCCTTCACCGCCTCCCGGACTTCGTCCGCGAACTACGCCGACAATACGATCAAAGCCGCCGTACCTTCTGTCGCGGTAATAGATGAGCGCTGTAAACCTGTTGATGGTTCTCCAATCGTTCCCTTCCAGAGTTACCCAGTCTTGGTCAACAATTGTTCCATCAGTACGTTCTTCACCCAACACATATTGATAGTCATACACGCCGCGACGCACCCAAAAACGAACTGTATACAGACCTGTTATCGAATCGGGGTTTAATGTGTAGGTGGGAAGGACTTCCCAATTGGTGAATCCGCCTGTAACAAAAATTTTTTGTGTCGGTATTTCAGGCAAGCGTAAACGCAATTCGACTTCAAGATAATCGGAGTTTGGACCGGTAAATGGTTTTAGCTTCGACGCACCGTTTGCATCCGGTTTTCCCTGCCACTGAAAACGTGAAAGGTCAGGACCGTTGAGCAATCTGGCAACTTGCCGGTTTGGGTAGGTTGTCGTGTTTGAAAGATCGAGCCTGCGATATTCATTTCCTGCCGGAATATTCCGAATCCAAAATTTTTTATTTGGCTTCATGAAATCATCAACGAACGTATCGCTGTTATCATCGTCAAGATCAATACGGTACGGCTGTGTAAGACGCCAGTTTTGTATAATGTCGACTGTTCTGACATCGGCATGATACAACGTGTTGACATCATTGGCGTTATATTGCTCCGGCACGCTGACATTGACGGTAACAAAATGTACCTGATTGAACGGAGATGTCGTTTCCGGATAGTATTTGTTTGCTACTGTCATCGAAGCGTCAACGAGGTTTTCGACAACGATGAATTTTCCTTCCGCCAGCACTCGATCGTTGTTATCACGATCGATGATAAAAAATTTGTAATTGCCGCTGTGTGTAAACTCAACGCGATTTCGTTTGTTGGGAAAGGAGTTTTTGTATGAATACGTGTAATGCGAAACACCGTTTGGAGCGGCAGTGTACGCGAGGTAATCCGTAACGATTTTCGACGGATCGTTGACAAACGCATTCTCATCAACAACCCAATCTTTTGATGCATGCTTGAAGATAATTTGCAGATTTGGCGGATGTACGGTTGCAACGTCGAACTCAATGGAGACTACTTCGCCTCGTTCAATAATCGGCGGACGGTATTCATCGTCGTTGCCGTACACGCGCAAACCAAGAATTTCAACACCGGAGACGGCAGAGACAAATGGGATGAAGAGACATAAGAGCGAAATGATTTTTTTCATAATGGCACCGTTATGCATACAACTGCTTCAACCATTCATAAAATTCATGAACGTCGTGAAAGTGGTAATTAGAGGTTAATTTGAGAACATCTTCTTTCCCGTACGAATCCCATACTACTGAGGCAATGTCAACTCCCGTTTCGCGCGAAGCAATAAAATCTGCAACGGAATCTCCTACCATCAAGACATCAGAAGGTTCCAACGAGAATTGCTGTAATATCTTTCGTATGCCATCGCCCGAAGGTTTGAACTCATCAACATCATCTCCCGTCATGGTAATATCAAAGTACTGTGCAATTCCGAACTCTTCAAGAGTAATCTCAGTTGTTCGCCTCCCTTTCCCCGTAAACAACCCAATAATGACATGCTGGGACCGGAGAAACAGCAAAATTTCTTTCATGCCGGGATAGATTGAAGCAAGGCGGTGGTGTTCCGTACGGTAAAAATGATAGTAATCCTTCATTGCCGGCTCAAGGTGTTGAGAGCCAATCATCGTTTCAATACATTCTTCTTCCGGCGGGCCGAAAAGATTGATGATTTC
>JBFMDF010000427.1:0-2060 GCA_040753935.1 Bacteroidota bacterium
CCTTCCCAGCCCGCGGTGTACACTTCATAGAATTTTTTTTGAATGAGATATGTTCGCTCAATCCATTTGTTAGCAGGTTGTGTCTGCAGAGAATCGGCAGAACCATTCGACCCGGAGTGTTTTGGTCGGTTGGAGCAAGCGGCAAGAAAGAGAAGGATAAAAAGGAGACATTTTTTCATTGAATAACAATAAAAGGGAGAGTCCGCCTTCACGGTGAACTCTCCATGGAATGTTCATTTTAAAATTTCATCGATAGTATTGTACGTTACCGAGTGATACCCCGCGCGGGCTTTTTCGTACACACTTTTTGCCCATGCTTTTCCTTCAGGCGTTTTTGCCAATTCGGCGTAGAGCGGTTTCACTAGGCGTCGTCGTCCCACGTTCATTAAAAAATTCCGAAGGGGACCGTAGGCAGTTTCGTAGTTGGCTTTAATGCAGCGCTGAAACCACTCGCACAGAATTTCGGAGTTGCCGGAGCGGGTAAAATAGAATGCATAATCAAGTTCAATAATTTTTTCCAGGCGGAGCGAATCTGGAAGGTGGCGCAGAAAGTACACCCAATGATGTGTCGTCCAGCCGGTGATGTTTAATTGCGCTGCCGGTGTTCCGTTCTTCCATGCTTCTAATTGTGCTTCTACTTTTGCAAACTCATCGCTGGGGGGTTGAGGACAATTTGCCGGTATTCCCGATGAGTACACCCATGCGTTGATGTTCAGTTTTTCTTTCAACGTTGTGTTCGTAAAATATGTATCGAGATGTTCGAGAAATTTCTCCGTTGTCATTGACTTGAATGCGTTTTCGTTGAAGTACTTTCGCAGAAAAGCATCCCAGTTATCACGCCCGAATGTTTCTTCACACAGTCGCAAAAAGAAATATCCTTTGATGTAGGGAATATCAGTCATCCCTTCATCCGGATCGCGTCCTGCTAAATTGTACTTTAGTCTTGTATCGAAATTCGAAACTCCCATCTGATTGATGGTTCGATTCAAATCGGACAGCGATATTGTTGCTAACATTTCGGTGTACGATCGGCCGTACAGTTTTTCCATGATGCGCTGTTCAAAGTACACTGTAAACCCTTCATTGAGCCAGAAATCATTCCACGTCGCGTTTGTGACAAGGTTGCCCGACCATGAATGAGCAAGTTCGTGAGCGACCAGAGAGACAAGCGAACGATCTCCGGCAAGAACAGTTGGTGTTGCAAACGTCAATCTCGGATTTTCCATTCCGCCGAATGGAAAACTTGGAGGAAGCACAAGCACATCGTACCGTTCCCAGCGGTATGGTCCGTAAAGTTCTTCAGCGGCGGTCATCATCTTTTCAAGATCGGCAAATTCGTACGCCGCTTTATCAACAACCGACGGTTCGGCATACACGCCGCTACGCGGACCGAGAGAACGGAAATCAAGATCACCAACTGCCAGCGCTAACAAGTAGGATGGAATCGGCAGTTTCATCTCAAAATGGTACACACCGTCGGTGCTTTTTGTAGCGGAATTTCCCGCCGCACTCATGACCGCTACCAGATCGGGTCTTGTTCGAATAGTGGCTGAGTATGTGAAACGAACGCCAGGGCCATCCATACACGGAACCCACGTACGTGCAAGTATCGCCTGTGACTGAGTAAACAAAAATGGTTTTTGTTTACCTGCGGTTTGTGATGGCTCCAACCATTGCAGGGCGCCGGCAGATGGCGAGGTTGAATAATAGATGTGAACTTTTTTTGTTTTCGGAGTAATGGTAATCGTCAACGGTTTTCCGAGAAATTTTACTTCCTCGCCGACTGAAAATTGTGTAGGTGTTTCCTTTTCGTCAAGTGTCACCTTTTCAATCGTCAGGTCTCGTGTATCGAGCACCAGTTTTTTTGTCTTTGTCTTGTTTGTTAGATCGAGCGTTGCCTTGCCGGATAGAATTTTTGAATCAAAATTTACGGCGAGATCGAGATGAAGATGCGTAATAACAATATCGTTTGAGTTGGCAAAGGAATGGGCGTCGGTATCCATAGATTTTTTTTGAGCGATGAGTGTGGATAAGCCAATCACTACAAAGACCAGTTGTTT
>JBFMDF010000428.1:0-2038 GCA_040753935.1 Bacteroidota bacterium
GAAAGACGGATATCGGAAATTTCAATAGTCTTTTGTTCGAGAGCGCATTGTCCTGGAAGACCTTCGCCAATCGGAATTTTTTTTGTACGAATACTTTTCTTTAATCCATGACCCGCCGCAAGTTCGAGAAGCGTTCCATCGTCAGTCGTTAAATAGAGTGCGCCTACGGCAGCATTAGAATGGAAGCAGAGAAGATTCAAACTTTTTTCTTCGATGTCGGCAATGCGTTCGTGAGAATTTAACGCTGTAACCAATTCCGAGTACGCCTTTAACCGCGTGTAATTATTCCCCAGCATAGTCGACATATTGTTGAATGCCGCGGCAAGTTCTCCCAATTCATCTTTCCTATTCATTACAATAGGTATGAACTTCCCTTCCATAATCCCTTGCGTTCCGCTTTTCAACAACTGAATGGGGTTCGTCAGCGAACGGGTCAGAACGAACCCAAGCGCAACGGCGAAAAACGCCACCAACAAGTTGATGATAGTGATGTACGTACCAAGTTCAGTTGTGAGATTTTTTGCAAGGTTGATTGTTGCCGGCTGTGATGAAATAATATCAGTAATAAGTTTATTGAGTTCTTCGCGTGCCGTTACGAGGTAGCGCGTCTTCGAATCAAGAAATGCGAGGGAGTCAAGAATTTTTTGGATATTTTTTCCTGCCACATACTCTTCGCGCAGCAGCATCTTTTTCTCTCCTATTTCTGAAATCCAATTATAGTAGGAGGCGCGAATGTGGTTGATGCGGTGCGTTAGGGACGTGTCAGTTGAGGTCCGTTGAATTTCAGCAACAAGGCCATCAAATTCTTTCCATGCCTCATCATACACAGCACGAACAGAATCGTTACCGGTATAAAGATATTCATTTGTTACTGCCGGAAGTTCAGAAATGTACTTATTTAGTTGTTCCAGCACGAGAAGTTGCTCCGAATTACTGCTGGCATCGACAAAGTGTTTTTCAATTTGCCGTAGCACGCTTAATGTTAAATAGGTAACAGCGCTCAACACCACCAAGAGCAGCCCGAAATAACCCAAAACTTTCCAGAAAAGTCGTACTTTCATGAATGTCTCAACACAGGTTTATGATTGAAAATTATGATCTTCATGTACCATTCTTTCTACTGAAGATACTTTCTGATAATCGCTAACAATTCTTCCGGATCCATCGGTTTTGAATAATGCTCAACACATCCCACCTGAAGTGTTCTTTCTTTATCTTCCGGTTTTGCTTGTGCGGTAAAAGCAATAACAGGGATGTGAGTAGTTTTCGAATCGCTTTTAATCATTTGTGTGGCTTGATAGCCGTCCATAACAGGCATTTGCATATCCATCAAAATGAGATCGGGAACCTCTCGTATTGCAAGATCGACCGCTTCTTTCCCGTTCTCCGCAACTAACAGCTCGATATCCATCTGGCTGCGTTTCATCACAAAAGCGACCAAGTCACGATTGTCTTCATCGTCTTCTGCGAGTAGTATGCGTTTTGCCATGGGTCCCCCATTCTAATGCGTAGTGTAAAGAAAAAATTGTTTATTTGCTCAACGACATAATGTACTCCCTAAACCACAGTAGTTTTGAAGTAATCAATGCCGAAAGTTCATCAAAGTTTGCCGGTTTTTTGAGAAACGCTTCATTCGGTTTCAATTCCGATGAGGCAAGGAGTGTATAATCCTCCTCACTACAGAGGAAGATGAACGGTATAAAATTAAACTTTGGATTTGTGCGCAAAATATGAAGAAACCGAATTCCCGACAGCGACCCGGCACCGAATGAGGTTTCACACACAATAACATTGGGATTTAATTTATCAATCTTCTCAAGTGCATCTTCAGGTGTAGGCGAAGTCACAACCGCATATCCCAGCGATTTTAGTTTCGGTGTAATTTCTTTCTTTGTTGTTTCATCAGAAGAAATTTGAAGAACCGTTCCTTTGTATTGATCAGCCACCAAATCCATCAAAAATTTTGATTCGTACTCAAGATACTCATCCATAGACACTTTGTACACTTTTCTCAACCATTCAAGAGTCGAAGAAGAAC
>JBFMDF010000429.1:0-2030 GCA_040753935.1 Bacteroidota bacterium
GCGAAATGCTCGATTACGAGCGAGGTAACGATGTTCACCGAGTTCCTATCCCGGAAGAGTTTGTTGGAAAACCGTTCGGCGAACTGTACATCCATTTTAAGAAAAATAACAACTGGACGATTTTAGGTCTTGTGAACGAAGAAGAGACCGTCAGTTTAAGCGACATCCTTTCGCACGACACCTCCGCCATCGATGCATTTATCGAACGGAAATTTCGCGAAGCGGGAATTAATGTTGCGGAAAAATCGGGAATGAGCGTGAACGTGAATCCGTCGTTCGATTATGTATTGCAGAAAAAAGATATTGCAGTCATTCTTGGAACGCTTCAATGAAAACACTCGACGCCAATTTCTTAAAAAACATACCGCTCTTCACCGGCTTGTCTGACGAACAAATAGAAAAAGTTCGTGCCATCATGTCGCTGCGGACAATTCCGGAAGGAACGTACATTATCCGTGAAAATGAGGTCGGGCAGGAAATGTTTATTTTGCTGGATGGTGAAGTTGAAATTTCACGAAGTCTGCTTTTAAAAATTTCCGGTAGTGGTATGGACCACCGCGACAAATTGCTCAACAAACTCACCGGCAACGACCATGCATTTTTTGGAGAGATGGGACTGTTTGATGAACACAGCGAACGCTCAGCAAGCGTTGTGGCAACAACCAAATGCACGGTTGCCGTACTTGAGCAGGAATCATTTTTTCAATTGACTGAAAGTGATAAAGAAATCGGTTACGTTATTTTAAAGAACATATTGAAAATCGTCAGCGACCGCCTTAATAAAACAACAAAAGATGTGTTAAAACTAACAACCGCACTTAGCTTGGCATTAGAGCGGTAAACCACTACTCCATATTCCTTTAACAATCACTAATCATTTTTTTCGTAATGTCTGAACTACCAAAACAATACAATCCTCACGAAGTCGAAGATAAACTCTATCAATGGTGGGAATCGAGCGGTTTTTTTCACGCAACAATAAATCCGAACAAAAAACCTTACACCATCGTCATTCCACCGCCGAACATCACCGGCATACTGCATATGGGGCACATCCTTAACAACACACTCCAGGATGTCTTTATCCGTTGGCATAGGATGAAAGGATTTGAAGCATGCTGGGTACCCGGCACAGACCACGCCGGCATTGCCACCCAAAACGTTGTGGAAAAAGCATTGATGAAAGAAGGAATACAACGCCGCAACCTCGGTCGCGAAAAATTTATCGAACGGGTATGGGATTGGAAAAAACAATACGGCAGCACTATCAACAAACAACTGCGTAAACTCGGCGTCTCATGCGACTGGCAACGCGAACGCTTCACAATGGATGAAGGTCTTTCCAATGCAGTAAAAGAAGTGTTTGTCAGGTTGTACGAAAAAGGACTTATCTACCGTGGAAAATACATCGTCAATTGGTGCCCGAAAGATCACACCGCGTTAAGCGACGACGAAGTGAATCATTCCGAAAGTAAAGGGCATCTGTGGTACATCAACTATCCGATTGAAAACTCCGACGAGTATATTACTGTTGCCACCACGCGCCCAGAAACAATGTTCGGCGATACCGCGGTCGCCGTCAACCCAAAAGATGAACGATACAAACATCTCGTTGGCAAGAATGCTGTGCTGCCGATCGCCAATAGAACAATCCCAATTATTGCGGACAATTTTGTTGATACACAATTGGGAACCGGCGCCGTGAAAGTAACTCCGGCTCACGATCCCAACGATTATCAGTTAGGCATCCGTCACAATCTCCGGCACGTGATTGTCATGGACACCTCGGCAAAAATGAACAACAACGTTCCTCCGAAGTATCAAGGAATGGATCGCTACGAATGCCGACGGGAATTATTGCGCGACTTGGAGAAGAATGGACTTCTGGTAAAAATTGAAGAGCACATCAACAACATCGGCCATTGCTACCGCTGTGACACGGTCATCGAACCATATCTTTCCGACCAATGGTTTGTGAAGATGAAACCGCTTGCCGAACCGGCGCTGAAAGTTGTACAGGAAGGAAAAAT
>JBFMDF010000430.1:0-2027 GCA_040753935.1 Bacteroidota bacterium
GGCAATCAACGGAGAAGATGGCATTGAAAAATTCAAACAATATGCACCATCGATCGTGTTTCTGGATAACATGTTACCTAAAATGTCGGGTATAGAAGTGCTGAAACAAATAAAAATGATAAATCCCCAAGCGGTTGTAGTGATCATTTCGGCAGTGTCGGATATAGAGACGGTTCGGGAAGCAAAAGCCGCCGGTGCAAGCTATTATATCGTAAAACCGTATTCTCCTGAAAGAGTTGTTGAGGTGATGTATAAACTTTTAAGCATCGAACTAAATCCATTATGATCTGCTCGAATTGCAATAACGATAATCCTCGTTCCGCCATTGAATGCATCAGGTGTGGTACACGGCTTACTACCATACGTTGTAAATGCGGCTTTCTCAATTCACTGATGGATCACTACTGCGGTAGTTGTGGTTCCCAGTTAATAAAGACGACAACGTTAATGAGAATGCAAAAGTTTGAAACATCGTTTGACGTGGCAAATGAATTTACGGAGCAGGAATTGATGACATTGCTCGATATTCAGCAATCGATCCTACAAGCGGAAATACATCAGAACAGAGTCACACAAGAAGACATTGATAAATTATTTAGTTAAGTCTATGATTAGAGATGAGGACAAACGACTTGCACAATTTCTTTATTCGAAAGGATACATCAATAAGGGTCGTTTGGACACATTTCTGCGGGCAATGAACGAACCCGGAGCGAAACAGTGTGCTGACGTACTCATCGATCTCATTGGTGTTCAGGAAGAAGTCGTTGCCGAAGCAATAGCCGAAGAATTCAAAATTCCTTTTATTAACCTCACCCCTGCCGTTGTCACGCTTAACGATCCTGTTCAGAGGGAAGAGTACGTTAAAAAATATCGGGCGTTTCCTATCATTCAAAGCGGCGTAGAGTTAACAGTTGTATTTGTTAACCCTCCATATAAGACTGTGCTCGACGCCATGAAACGGGACGAGAAGCGGTTCATCCTGCCGGTGGTTGCCAAGCGAAGTGCGTTTGATGCCGTTGTATTGAAAAAACCGGCAGAAATAGTTGATGAGTACAGCAAATTACCGTCAAAGTTCCAAATAGAAACCCTCGATCTGCAAAGCAAAGGGAAAGAGAAAGTTTATGAAATCCTCCAATCGGGGAAAGTACCCAATGCCGATTTGCTTGTAGATGAAATTCTTATTCGAGCTATCAAACGCGGAGCAACCGATGTGTACTTTGAACCAACCGAAAATGAATTTCGGGTTCGTTACTATATCGATGGGATAATGGAACAAGCGATATCGCTCCCCAAAGAATTGATGGAACCTATGTGCAATGTGATGCGTTCGCGCGGTAGTTTGAACGTCTTTGACAAACGAAAAGCGCAGGAAGGGCTGTATATGGCTCAGTACGGAACGATGACGTTCAACATGCGCGTCAGTACGCTACCGACTATCCTCGGAGAGCGGTTTTCCATACGCATGTTACGAAAGACGAATCGGAGTTTGGATATTGACGAACTGGGATTCACTCCGGAAAATCTATTGCTGGTGCGTCATTTGCTCAAGCGTTCGCGCGGATTATTGGTGCTCACTGGTCCTTCTTCCAGTGGAAAAACAACAACGATGTACGGTTTGTTAAACGAACTTCACAGTTCGCAGAAGAACATCATCACTATTGAAGATCCTATCGAGTATCACTTCGAGTTTGCCAGTCAAGTACAAATCGACGCGGGACAAAAACTCGATTATGCAACGTCAATTCGTTCTGTCATGCGTCATAGCCCTGATATTGTTGTGCTGGGAGAGATTCGCAATGCCGAAACGGGGGCCGCTGCTGCCGAAGCCGCGTTGACTGGTACAATGGTGATGACAACGATGCTTGCCAGCGATACGCTTTCGTCAATTCCTCGAATGGAGAATCTCGGTATTCGCCACACATGGTTGGCAAATGCGCTCAACGGCATCATTTATCAACAGTTGGTGCGCCGTATCTGCAAATTCTGCCGCGAAAGTTACACCCCAACACGACGAATGTTACAAG
>JBFMDF010000431.1:0-2024 GCA_040753935.1 Bacteroidota bacterium
TGCGATGGATACCGGTTTTGTTGAAATTATTCCGCAGCATGTTATTGCTTCGCCGATATTTTTCCAAGACAAACTGCTTGGCGTCTTGGTGATGGGGTCGTTGTCTCACTTCAACGACCTTGATAAAGAAATTATTGCCAACTCGTTGCCACAGTTGGGTATAGCCATTGCCAATGCAAGAAACTACGAAGCAACACAGTTGCTGTCAAAAGAAATTTCCGCAAAAAATACTGAACTCAATGCAAAAAACGCTGAACTCGAAAAGGCGTACCGCGTGAAATCGGAATTTCTTGCAAGCATGTCGCACGAACTCCGTACACCGCTGAATTCAATTATCGGTTTCAGTTCCGTCTTACTTGGTCCCAACGCCGACCCGCTTACCGACGACCAACGCAAAGCGCTGGAAAAAGTGTTGAAAAACGGCAAACATCTTCTGCAATTGATCAACGATATTCTTGACTTCTCTAAACTCGAATCAGGCAGAATGACGGTGAACGTAGAAGTGGAAGATGTGGAGAACATTGTCTCCAGTTCGGTGATGACTGTTGAAGCGATGGCGAAGGCGAAAAATCTGCAGATTGCTCAACACATACCCCCCGGACTTCCAATGTTACAAACAGATGTGTTGAAGGTGAAACAGATTCTTGTCAATTTGTTGAGTAACGCTGTGAAGTTTACCGAAGAAGGCGAAGTTTCAGTGCATGTTGTCCAGAAAAACAACGACATTACCTTTTCTGTTAAAGATTCTGGAATCGGCATTGAAGAAAAAAATTTCGGCAAAGTGTTTGAGGAATTCCAACAGATTGACAGTAGCAATACGCGGAAGTACAAGGGAACAGGATTAGGATTACCAATTTCACGACGCTTAGCCCGCTTGCTTGGCGGAGATTTGACGGTAGAAAGCGTGTATGGTAAAGGTTCTACTTTTCATTTGATGATTCCGGTGGTTTATAAAGAGACCGAACACACAACTGAAAGTGCACCGCCAACACCGGTGGTGAAAAAACCGGAAGAGCCAAACATCGCGCCTGTTCCTGCACCACAACCTACGGCACCGTTACAAACAAAACCGGTTGATACAGTCAACGGTCCATTAGTACTCTGCATTGACGATGATCCGGAGGTGATAGAATTATTGAAGAAGTACATTATTCCTGAAGGATTTTCCGTTGCTGAGGCATATTCCGGCGATGAGGGAATCAGCAAAGCAGAAACAATTCAGCCGACAATCATCACCCTCGATATTATGATGCCGCACAAAGATGGATGGCAAGTCTTGAGAGAATTGAAACAGAATACCAAAACAAGGCATATTCCCGTAATCATCCACTCCATTATTGAAAACAGACCATTGGCTTTTTCGTTAGGTGCTGTTGATGTTGTTACCAAGCCAACAGATGCAGTGGAACTCTTGAAGATTTTAAAACGGGAGATGAGTTCGAAAGATGATTTTGTACTGCTGATTGATGACGATGAAGATTTTCTGCAGGCGCTGGAAAAAATTGTAACATCTGAAGGGTATACAGTAAAAACTGCGATTAATGGCTTGAAAGCATTAGAAATTCTTCAAGAGGCAGTACCCTCAGTGATATTTTCGGATTTAGTGATGCCGGAAATGGATGGTTTTCAATTCGTTCAGCGGTTACAACATAATGACCGGTGGAGAAATATTCCTATTGTCATTCTTTCAGGCAAGGATTTGTCAACAGAAGAAAAGCAGATACTCAACAGCCGTATTACTGAGTATTTGCGGAAAAGCGAATTTTCACCAGATAGTTTAACATCGGTACTCAAACGAATAACAGAAAAACAATGAAGCAATGGATAGTTCAACAGAAACCATAACGACCGAAATTCCCACACTTCTCGTTGTTGATGATACCGAGGATAACCTTGATTATTTGGAATTTGCTCTGAAGCGCAAACCATTCAAAATGTTGAGAGCTACCAGTGGCAAAGAATGTTTGTTGCTTGCCAAGAAATATGATCCCGATATAATTATTCTCGATATTCAGATGCCGGAG
>JBFMDF010000432.1:0-2019 GCA_040753935.1 Bacteroidota bacterium
ATTCTTCATTTTTCGACCAGCCCGCTCCGCGCACACCTGAACGGCGACGTCGGGCAGGTGCTGGCGGGTTCGGGAATTCACGTCTCAAGCAACTCCGTAGCACACCTGAATCCTGATACTTGAAACGATCACTGGTTTTTCAATTTCATCACTGCCTCTTCAGCAGCTGCTTGCTCCGCCTCTTTTTTATTTTTTCCTACACCTACTCCCATCGCATCGTTGCCGACAAGCACCTGAATGGTAAATGTGCGGTCGTGGTCAGGTCCTTCTTCTTTCACTGTTTGATATCGTGGAATTCCTTTTCCCTTTGCTTGAGATAACTCCAGCAGTTCACTCTTGTAATTATGGTCGCTCGTTTTCAAATAACCGGTGGCAATAGCGGTCTTTAACTGCCGTACCACAAACTCTCGCGCATGATTCAGTCCGCCATCTAAGTAAATGGCGGCGATAATGGCTTCATACGCATCGGCAAGAATCGTATCGACGCCTTTTTCGACGACGCCCGCAGAATTAGTGTGTGCAAGAAGGAATTGTTTCAGTGAAATCTCCTTTGCATAAAACGCCAATGCTTTTCGGTTGACCAACCGCGCACGCAGTACTGTCAACTCACCTTCTTCTTTCTCCGGAAATTGTTTGTAGAGATACTCAGCGGTGATATGGTTCAACACTGCATCGCCAAGAAATTCCATTCGCTCGTTCGATTCAAGACGCTCAACTGGCGCTACCGGAATAAACGAACGATGAATGAGCGCCTGTACAAAAAAATCTTTCTTGCGGATGCGGTACTGCAATGCCGATTCCAATTGTTTCCACCGAACGCGGGAATAGAGGGAGTGAAGTGTATCTTCTCGCCCATTTGTGCGAACGAATCGCGAGAGCAAAGATGAGACGAATTGACGAATACTCGAAAAAAACACAAATTGCCAGGCGTTGTGAACAAGATGTGTTCACCCCGAATTCGAACGGAATGCCGTTCCGTTCTTATATTGATCGAACAATGATGTTCGACCTACATAAACCTTTCAGGAAGTGAACGTGAACTGGATAAATATACCGAAATTTAGGGAGAGATGCTGGAGAAGAAATTGTAAAACAAAAAGACCGATGCGAAGATCGGTCTTTTCAACATCTGCAACTCTGGGGTTATTCTTTACTCAGAAAACTTCTTAAACACCAACGTTGCATTATGCCCTCCGAAGCCGAAGGCGTTACAAAGCGCCGCATTGACAGTTTTTTTGATTGCCGTGTTCGGCACGTAGTTCAAATCGCACTCAGGATCCGGTGTTTCATAATTGATGGTGGGATGAACTTCATCGGTCATCACCGACATAATGGTTGCAATTGCACCTGCCACTCCTGCCGCACCGAGTAAGTGACCAATCATGGACTTGGTAGAACTGACGACAAGATGTTTCGCATGGTCACCGAAGACTGTTTTAATGGCAGCGGTTTCGTATTTATCATTGTAATACGTGGACGTACCATGTGCATTGATGTAGTCGATCTCAGTTGGTTTCAAACCGGCATCGTCGAGCGCCATTTTCATGGATCGCTGTGCTCCTTCGCCGTTGGGGGCAGGTTCGGTAATGTGGTGTGCATCACCGGTAAATCCTAATCCGGCAAGTTCGGCATAAATTTTTGCTCCACGCGCTTTAGCATGTTCAAGTTCTTCCAGAATCAACACCCCACCCCCTTCACCCATCACAAATCCATCGCGATCTTTATCAAATGGGCGGCTTGCTTTTTCCGGGGCATCATTACGTGTAGAAAGCGCCTTCAGCGCATTAAATCCGCCTATTCCCATTTCGCAAATTCCTGCTTCCGAACCACCGCAGACCATGACATCAACCACTCCTCGTTGAATGAGCATCAACGAATCGCCGATGGCGTGCGATGCCGTTGCACAGGCAGACACTGTTGCATAGTTCGGACCTTTTAATCCGTACTTAATGGAAATACGACCTGCCGCAATATCGGGAATCATCATCGGAATGAAGAAAGGAGAAATTCTATCCGGAC
>JBFMDF010000433.1:0-1992 GCA_040753935.1 Bacteroidota bacterium
TTCAGGTGAAGTATCTCGATGTCGGCAAGATCCCTGTCACAACTATCGAGCAGCCGAAGGGTACTGGCGCGACCTATTCTCCCTCCTTCATCACCTACGGCATGTCGTATGCGCGGGCATTTACTGACATGATTACACTTGGTGTTACGGTGAAGTTTATCACCGAGCAGGTGATGGACGCGCGTGCTACTGGAATCGCATTTGATGCGGGGCTTCAATACAACACCGGCGTCGAAGGGTTGATGATGGGATTCGTCATCCAGAACGTAGGAGACAATATGCGGTTCGACGGTGAATCACTCAACGAGCCAAACACACTCTATCCGAAGCGGACAGTGATTGCTAGTTTTCCTCTTCCGACAACGATCCAATTTGGATTGACGTACGATTACAGAATAGACGATGTGAATACGCTGGAGGTAAACGGAAAAGTGCAAAGCAATTCGTTCGACACTGATCAGTACATAACGGGACTGGAATATAATTTCAATGGGCAAGTCTTTTTGCGCGGAAGTTATGAATTTCACGGTGAGGCGCAAAAGGATCCCTTCGGCAAGAACCTCTTCACATATAATTTTGCAGTTGGTGCTGGGGTACATATTCAGTTTTCCACCGAAACGGACCTGTATGTTGATTATGCGTACCGGAATTCAGACATCTTTACGGGGAGTCATTCGCTTGGCATACGGATATCATTATAACAATTATGAACAGCAAAACATTACTCCTCCTTTTAATGCTCTCGAGTTTTTTTTCTGCTCACCTCTCTGCTCAATTTACAGGGAAGATTGAAGGACTCGTACGTGACAGGGCAACTAAAGAGCCGCTTATTGGTGCAAACGTTTTTCTTGTTGGTACGGCAAGCGGTACGGTGACCGATGTAAACGGACGATATGTCCTAAGTGGATTGCAACCTGGTACTTACTCGCTCAGAATCCAACTGTTGGGGTATGCGACGTACACCATCCAGAACATACGCGTTTCACCGGGGAAAGTACTCATTCCGCCTATTGAGATGGAAGTTGCTGTGCTTGAGATGAGCGAGATCGTTGTGCATTCGCAGCGGACGCAGATTCAAGCCGAACAGACAGGCACCATCCAGCGGTTGACATCCGAAGAAATCCCATTGCTTCCAATAACACAATTTCAAGAAGCGATGCGCCTGCAGGCTGGGACTACCTTGGAAGGGAACATTCGAGGCGGCAAGACGACTGAAGTTATGTTCCTTGTGGATGGCATGCCGATACAAGATATGATGAGCGGTGGGATGAATGCAGAACTTCCTCTCTCCTCTATTGCCGAGTTGACGATCCAGACTGGCGGTTTTGAAGCGGAGTACGGTAATGCGCTTTCCGGTGTGGTGAATGTTATTACTAAATCGGCTCCCACGACGCACCAGTTCTTGCTTCACGGCGCGAAAGACAATCTGCACGGCGGAACTGCAAATAGCAAAACAACACTTTTGGAAGCATCTGCTGGGGGACCGATTATCGAAGGATCTCTGTCTTACTATTTAACGCTGAATTGGCAACAATCCGGCACACGGTGGTGGCAGGATTTTGAGAAAATATTTTCGACCCCCATTGAAAAGTCCATCAATGGATTCGGCAAACTGGATTTCAAGATCAATGCCGATACACGCCTTTCCGCACAGGGACTTTTTTCGTCACTCGCCACACGGGATTATGAATTCAGCTGGCGGTTCAATCTTGAAGGACTTCCGCCGCGCGAACGAACATTGTACCGAACAGCGGTCATTCTCACTCACTTGTTCAATCCCAACACAATCCTTACCACACGTCTGAGTCATTCTAGTGCGGATAATTTCATTGGCAGTGGCTCGAAAAGGAATATAAATCCTGCTGAAGTATATCAATATGATCTTTTTCTTCAGTACGTCGTTTCTGGAAAACGGAACCACTGGAGTAAGATGTTGCAGAATACAACATTGTTGAAATCCGACTTAACAACACAGTTCGAAGGAGGTCATTT
>JBFMDF010000434.1:0-1989 GCA_040753935.1 Bacteroidota bacterium
CGTAGAGTGAATATCGCCGCTGAAATGCTTCTTCGAGAATTTCTTTTGTGAGGTGACGAACACCGTGCGGGTCTGGTTGAGTAATTTGAAATGCAATTTCGAGTCCATTCAATAATTTTCTTGCATCCCCGCCGGAAAGAAGAAAAAAATATTCCTTATCTTCTATCGTTACGGTATCTTTTGTAATCCATTCATCCTGTGCTAACGTTTGTTCCAGAATTTTTTCTAACTCTGATTTCCCTAATGGCTCCATCACAAACACTCTCATACGGGAAAGGAGCGGTGAGATGACTTCAAACGAAGGGTTTTCAGTCGTTGCGCCGATGAGTGTAATGATTCCCTCCTCCACACTGTGCAGCAGCGCGTCCTGCTGTGCTTTATTAAAACGGTGAATTTCATCAATGAACAAAATGGTACGCTTAAATGAGCGTTGATACTGCTCTGCTTTCGCAATCACTTCTCTCACATCTTTTACGCCTGAAGAAACAGCGTTTAATGCAAAAAACTCCGATTTGGTTTGATTGGCAATAATGCGCGCCAACGTAGTTTTACCGACACCCGGCGGTCCCCACAGGATAAAGGATCGTAATTCATCCTTCTCAACCATTAGCCGGAGCGGTTTGCCGTAGCCAAGCAAATGGGCTTGACCGACGAATTGATCGAGCGTTTGTGGTCTGACTCGTTCTGCAAGCGGTATGTGTGTAATTTCTGTTTTCAATATTTCAATCTGGCGTGAACAATTGTTCTGCTATTGGATAACGTTTCGCAATTATTTTTTCGGCGCTACTTTATACACTTTTTCATTCTCACGCACCATACCGTATTTCTCGCGGGCTACTTTTTCAATCGCTTTGGGGTCGCCGTCGAGCGCTTTGGATTGTTCCTTTAGTTTCGCTTGTTCGGCTTCTGCTTTCTCTATCTTCTCAATCATCTCTTTCTTCTGCAACTCTAACTTGAGCCGTTGTAAAATGCCATTACTGTTGAAAAAGACATACAGAAAAAGAATGAACCCGCCGATAATAAGCAATGAACCAGTCTTGTTCTCTCTTATTTTTTCAAAGAGATTTTTCGGTTCAACCTGCCTTTTTATTTTTCGATAAAAGTTCATCGTGTATTGAAATGTAGCAACATTTGATGTAAGTTGAAACTGGCTGACTTGTAGAACAATGTATGTCTCCGATTGTACTCGTATGCCGTCAAAATACCGTACAATAACTTGCGAATCCTAAACATTACCCATGAAATCTCTTGCCGACATTCTTTCTCATCATTACTCACCCCTTCCTCAGCGTCCGCTGAAAGCCGGTGAATGCCAAACTGCACAAAAGAAACGATGCTCGCTTTGCATTGCGGGAAAAATAGAGTATTCCACAGAATTTCACCACAAACAGCAAGCGGTAATGGAATTTCTCCAGTCACTAAAACTTGGTGTACCCATACGACCGCTCATCCAATCTCCTGTCGGACGAATGTATCGCACCGTGAGCAAGCGAAAGGCATTCCTTGCCAATAAACAGTTTTCACTAGGTTTGATCGGTGTTGATGATGACACAGCAAAAAATTTTCCGATGACTGTGCACCACTGTATGATCGAACCGCGCATCCATAATCAGGTCTACGATGTTGTACAGCAGTATCTGCAGAAAAGAGAACACTTCTCTCTGGCTGAAGAATTCAACTACGTCATTGTCAAGGGACATGATGCGGAAGCCAAAGTAATTTTTAATATGAACCATTTCTCTTCCGCCAACAGAAAAGAGGTAAATTCACTCTCCAAACACCTCACCAGCAAGGTACAAAACATCACTGGTGTTTTTGTGTTTACCGATGAAGAACGCTCGGGGTATTATCTTCGGGGCAATCCACAAAAAAATGATCGTCTGAACACAAAACCGATAACAAAAATTTTCGGGAAGGAAAAACTTTTTCACAACGTTGGAAACACGAAATTTCTCTTCTCTCCTCTTTCATTCACGCAGACAAATCACT
>JBFMDF010000435.1:0-1921 GCA_040753935.1 Bacteroidota bacterium
ACCCCGCTTTGGGGGCGGCATTAAAAGAAAGATTGTGATTGATCCCCTGTCGCTGGTAAATAGTAAATGCTCCGGTGTCTGCATTGCGTGTTCTGTTATCAACACGCTGTCCCGCAGCGTTGTAACTCATTCCAATCATTTCGTACCAGGCATATTCACTTTCACTTCCGCGTCTATTGTTGCCAAACCGAAACGGATAACTTTGCGCATGCGAATATGATATTGACGGCAATGTGTTGGTAATCGAGCCGTTAATCAAATTCTGACGACGGTTGATGTTGATGCTCATACTGCTGTTGGTGCCTTCCCAACTTTTGCTGAGTGTCGCGTTCGAGGTGATTTCCTGATTCAAGTATTCGGTTAACGTTAATGCGCGACGAAAATTCTCAGAACTAGCAAAGGTGAAATTCACATCCAACCGTGTTGTCGGATTAAACGTTTGATTGTGCGTGAGGTTGGCAAAATAATCGGCACGGTCAACGTAGTTGGGATCGCGCGGCTCATGTTCAATGGCGCGTTGGTAGTAGCCGGAAAGTGAACCGGAAAAATCATATCGCTTTACATATCTGAAATTCGGACTCACACGCCACGTGCCACTGGTCAGCCAATCACCAACAACTGCCAAATCGGTGTAATCACTCAGCGCAAAATAATACCCGAAATGTTCCAATCCTGTTCCTCGCGAACCTTTGTCAACAAACGCGGGAGCGATGATGCCTGAACGTCGCCCCCCCTGACTTGGAAACACACCAAACGGAAGTGCAAAGATCGGCACATCGGCGATATACAAGTAAATCGGCCGCGCTACGATTTTATCGCGCACCGTCACGCGCATTTCAGGACTGTAAAAATAGAAATGAGGATGACCATACTCGCACGTTGTGTAGAAGCCGTTGGCGATGAAGAGCATATCTTTATCAACTTTCTTGATTTGCTCTCCATGGTAGTATCCCTGATCTTCTTTGGTCTCACCGAGGGTTACTCGTCCCTTTTGTGTTTTAAAGTTGTACTCTATCTTCCACCCTTCGTACATATCTGCACCGTCTTTCATCACCGGTGTACCGGTATAACGCGCTTTGAGTGAATCAGTTTTTTTTGCTTTTACGGAATCAAGCACACCGTAGGCTTGCAGTTGGTTCGTATTCCAATTCACTTCAATAATTTCGGAAGTCAGCGCCAACTCTTTATACTTCACATCGCTGCTGCCGAATAGTTTCATATTTTTAGAATCGAAGACAAAAACGATGGAATCGTTTGCTGAATAATTTACAACAGAATCGATACCGCTTGAAGGACGGTGCAACACAGTATCTTGTGGAAGAGAAGTGGTATCGGGAAAAAGAGCAAGTGTATCCGGCGTTTGAGGGTAGACTATCCCTACGAACATCAACCACAACGGCATCCACCGAAAAACGAACAGTGTTTTTCGTCGATGCATCGTGGCATTTTTCTTTCGGCCGTCTATCATCAAATCTTTCACTCGGAATTCAAACACTTATAGCACCATTCCCGCGGCGCCAAAAATGCCGGCATCGTTGCCAAGTTGTGCCCTGAGAATCTTGATATCGTCGCGTAGCGGTTTTTGAACATTTTTCTTTACCGATTCTTTAATGGCATCGTACACAAAATCACCCACAGCTGAAACGCCGCCGCCGATAACCGTAACGCGAAAATCAAGCGTATTCATCACACCGCCAATCATCACACCAAGGAGTGTTCCGGCTTCAACAAGAATTTCGCGCGCCAGTTGATCTCCGGCTTCAGCCGCCCGCGAAATATGAACCGGTTCAATCTTATTCACGTCGCCCCCGGCAAACTGCGGTATTGTGGACTCGGGATGAGACTTCAACTTTTCAATAGTTCGCTTGGAAAGATATTTTTGTCCAACGTACGCTTCAACGCAACCACGCGTGCCGCAATT
>JBFMDF010000436.1:0-1920 GCA_040753935.1 Bacteroidota bacterium
GCCAATCGCAGTACGCGCTTGTCAATAAACTTGCACAGATCATTGCGCGGTTCAACATCCCTTTGCATCACTTCCATGACCTCATGAAAGGGATGGAAATGGATTTGCTTAAAACGCGGTACCGGACGTTTGATGAATTAAAAACTTATTGCTATCACGCCGCATCAACGGTTGGACTCATCTGTACAGAAATCTTCGGGTACAAACATGAGGGGGCAAAAGAGTATGCTGTGAATCTTGGTATTGCATTGCAACTGACGAATATTCTGCGGGATGTTGCTTCGGATGCAAAACGTGGTCGCATCTATCTGCCGGAAGAAGATATGGAGCAATTCGGCTACAGTGAAGAAGAACTCCTTGCCAGTACATACAACGACAAATTTTACCGCTTGATGAAATTTGAAGCCGAGCGAGCGAAGCAGTACTTTGCCGAAGCGATGAGACATCTTTCCGAAGAAGACAAACCGTTGTTTATTGCTGCGTTGATTATGCAGGAAATCTATTCACAACTGCTCAGCGATATCGAACGTGTTGAATACAATGTGTTTGCCCACCGCGTACGTATTTCCAACCTTAAGAAGATACTCATTACGACAAATGTCTGGTGGAACAATAGAAAAAACAGTGCTGTCACTCGGCATCACTAGCGGTTGATTGGGCGACGTATGAAGAATACATCACCGGACGTTCTCATCATCGGCGGAGGGGTTGCCGGTTTATCGGCGGCAGTTGAGTTGACTTCGCGTGGATTTTCCGTTCTGTTAATCGAACAAAAACAACATCTCGGTGGTCGCACGTATTCATTTATTCATCCCGACACAGGTGATGAGGTGGATAATGGTCAGCATTTGCTGATGGGTTGCTACCACTCGACACTGCGGTATTTGAACATCATTGGCGCCGAAGATTTTGTTGAAACACAGAAGACGATGTCGGTCATTTTTCGATTACCAAATCGATCTGTTGTTGAGTTAAAAACACATTCACTTCCGCCGCCGCTCAATGTACTATGGGGATTATGTAGTCTCTCCAATCTTTCCGTTACGAATCGCCTGAAATTGTTGAGAGTCGGCATTGATGTAATGTTCAAAAATCCCGACACCAATAAGCGCCTTCATTCAATGTCTGTTTCTCAATGGCTTGAAGAGCTGGGTCAGCCGGAGGAGAACAGAAAATATCTGTGGGATGTTATTGCTATCGGCGCGTTGAACGATTCGCTTCATAAAGTTTCTGCCGCTTTGTTTGCAAAAGTCATTAAAACGGCGTTCTTCGGTTCACGAAAAAATTCTTCTATGGTTATCCCCAAAAAAGGATTAAGCGCCGTGTTGATTGATCAGGCAGCGAGATTTATTGAAAGCAAGGGGGGAGAGATCCTGCTGAATACCAGCGTGGAAAAAATTCATCAGGCGGAAGAGAGCATCCGGCAAGTAACATTAGACAGCGGACAGACAGTAACTCCGAAAGCCGTGATTTCTGCCGTTCCATATTTTACTCTTGCCAAGATTTTCGGCGATCCAAAATCCATTGGAGTAAAATTTCTTGACGAGTTCATTTCATCGCCTATTGTTACCGTTCATCTATGGTTCGATCAACATTTTGTCGAAGAGACATTCTGCGCATTGCTCGATTCACCGATTCACTGGGTGTTTAACAAATCCAAGATGTACCAAAAAAGTGAACACGAATTGATGTATCTCTCACTTGTAGTCAGTGGCGCGCATGAGTTTGTAGAGAAAGATAAGGATGAGATTGTTGCGTTAGCGGTGAATGAACTGCGGCGATTTTACTCAAACGCTGAACGAGCAACACTCGTTCATTCGCTTGTCATCAAAGAAAAGCGAGCCACCTTTTCACCAAGAGTTGGCATTGAACAATTTCGCCCTTCTCATACGACAGCTTTTCGTAATCTTTTTCTCGCCG
>JBFMDF010000437.1:0-1915 GCA_040753935.1 Bacteroidota bacterium
CAACAATATATTTTTATTTAGCGAAGAACCTGTGATGATTATCATTATATATTCCTTGCAAAACAGGGGTTACACAGAAAAGTAAGCGTTCTTTCTTACTCAAAATTTTTTTATCTTTTGTCCATTAAAACAACGGTTTTCTAATAGTGAATAAATTCATTGTTTCAATTGGTATCATTTCCATTATCCTTTCGTTCCCGACGTTTTCTCAAGAACGAAAACTCATTATTACACCACACTTTTCAAACAACATCAACAGTCAACATAATGTCGTTGGTTTTCGCGAAATACGGAGACCAACAGTTGCTTTGGTACTGAGTGGAGGTGGCGCGCGCGGAATGGCTCATCTTGGGGTTATTGAAGTTCTTGAACAAAACAATATTCCGATTGATTTCATCATCGGAACAAGTATCGGCAGCATTATCGGTGGATTGTACGCTTCTGGTTATACAACCGAACAACTGAGACAACTGATTGATACAACCGATTGGAATTATGTCTTGTCACTAACCCAAGATACTGAACGAGAACATCTTTACCTTTCACAAAAACAAACTGCAGACAAAAAACAACTCACCATTCGCTTCGACGGATTGACGCCGGTAATACCTTCTGCAGTTTCCTCCGGACAACGACTAACAGATTTTATTAACAGGCTTACCTTACAAGCGTTGTACCATCCTGTCCATAGTTTTGATGATTTACGAATTCCCTTCCGTAGTGTAGCAACAGATTTAATTTCAGGGAAAAAAATTGTTTTTGGGTCCGGCAATCTTTCCGAAGCATTACGCGCAAGCATCTCAGTGCCGCTGCTATATCAGCCGCTCAAAAAAGATACGCTGGAACTTACTGACGGTGGTCTGGTATCAAATATTCCGGTAAGCGTGGCAAAAGAATTAGGAGCGGATATTATTATTGTTTCAAACACAATTAGCCCACTGCGGAAGGCGGATGAGTTAAAAAACCCATGGGAAATTGCCGACCAGATTATCAACATTATGGCGCAAGAAGCAAACCGACAGGCACTCGACAGTGCAACTGTCGTCATCACCCCTGATTTGAAAAATTATTCCGCTTCCGATTTCAGCATGTTGGATTCAGTTGTTCAAAAAGGAATTGACGCAACACGAGAACAAATCCCATCCCTTAAAGACTCGTTGAGGAAAAAGGAAGAATCGTTTTTGATTGATTCATCACCACTTTCTAATTTTAATTTTACCCTTCGAACGTTCAACCGACCAGAGTATCCATTTAACGATGTCTCATCCAACAGCGCTGATTCAATTTTTTCACCTGCTTCAACTATTTCTGTTGCAACCTTACGAAATTATATCTCACAAATGTATCGAGAAGGATGGTATAGCAATGTTTCCGCTGAAATAACATTTAACGATACACTTGCCGATGTAACGATCTCCGCTTATCCCAATCCATTTCTTCGAAACATCACCACAGAAGGAAATACATTGTTTACTGCCGAGGAAATTACAAGCAAGTTTCAACATCTTCTCAACAAACCGTTCAATTATCCGTTGCTGACGAATGCCATCAATACCGTCTTAAGCGAATATCGGAAGAACCATTATTCTCTTGCCCGTGTTCAACACCTTTCATTCGATACCCTCTCCGGTACTTTGCACTTGACCATCAACGAAGGAATTATCTACAAGATTTATTTGAAAGGGAAAAAAATTTCGCGGGATTGGGTAGTGTGGCGGGAATTGGGATTCAGAGACGGAAACATCTTTACGGTGGAGAAAGGAAAACGGGCGCTGACAAATCTCTACAGCACAAATTTGTTTGAACAAGTGCTCATGGATGTGTCGTTTGAAAATGGTTTACCGACTATTATTATTCAAATGGAAGAAAAACCGACCGACGTGTCACGGTTGGGTTTTCGGGCAGACAATGAAAG
>JBFMDF010000438.1:0-1914 GCA_040753935.1 Bacteroidota bacterium
GGACTATACGGTGTGGGAATATCTAGAGCGCCGATGCGTTTAATAGGCGCATCAAGAAATTCAAATGCCCGCTCACTGATGATAGCGGCAATTTCGCCGCCAATGCCCCCGGTAATGTTGTCTTCATGCGCAATTAACACTTTACCGGTTTTTCGTACAGAGTTCAATATCAATTCGATATCCAACGGCATCAGCGATAAGAGATCAACCACTTCAATGGAAATACCTTCCCGCTCCAACTGTTCAGCCGCTTCAAGCGCCTGATGCACAGTAGCGCCATAGGTGATGATGCAGATATCTGTTCCTTCTCGCCGCACAATTCCTTTTCCAATCTCAACAACATAATCGGTATCCGGAACTTCTCCCTTAATGTGACGATACAGTCGTTTATGTTCCAGATACAGTACCGGGTTGTTATCGCGAACTGCCGCTTTAATCAATCCTTTTGCGTCATACGGAAATGACGGCGCCACAATCTTAAATCCCGGCTGATGAAAAAACCACGCTTCAGGGTTGCGGGAATGAAACGGACCGCCGTGAATACCTGCACCACTGGGAAGACGCACCACCATGGGACACGGAATATGCCAGCGATAGTGAATTGATGCCGTGTTGTTTACTAACTGACTAAAACCGGTGGTAACAAAATCGGCGAACTGCATTTCAGCCACAGGTCTCATGCCAACAACCGCCGCGCCGGTTGCCGCACCGAGAATTGCAGTTTCAGCAAGAACGGTATCAATAACTCGATCTTCTCCAAAATGATCGATGAACCCACGAGTTACTTTGAATGCTCCTCCGAATTTTCCAATGTCTTCGCCGAGAAGGAAGACCGATGAGTCACGCTCCATCTCTTCCCAGAGACCTTTTGAGATTGCTTCGATGTAAGTCAGTGTTGCCACAATAAGAGTTAAATAGTTCGTTTACCAGTTACGCCGCATACACACCAACAATCGCCTCTTCCGGCTGGGGATACGGACTCTCGACAGCATATTGAATGGCGTCGTCGAGTATTGCCATAATTTTTTGTTCGTACTCTTCTTTTACTTTAGGAGTAAGAATTTTTTTGTCGGTCAACAATTTTTCGATTTTCACGACAGGATCTTTTTTCTTCCACGCTGCCAGTAAGTCTTTCGGAACATAATCAGCACCATCGTGGGCGGAATGTCCATGCATTCTCATTGTTACAGATTCGATGAGTGTCGGACCTTCGCCGCGTCGTGCACGTTCCACCGCCTGTTTACAGGTGAAATACACTTCATCGATATCTGTTCCATCAATGGTATATCCGGGAATACCGTATCCGATCGCACGATCGGAATACCGTTTCGCCTTTATCTGTTTGGCAACCGGTGTTGAGTATGCAAACTGATTGTTTTCAATAATCAGCACCAGCGGAAGGTTCATGACTGACGCCATTGCCAGCGATTCATGCACATCGCCAACATTCGCTCCGCCGTCGCCAATGTACGTCATCACCACTGCTTTTTCTTTCCGCAGTTTACTGGCAAGCGCAACCCCACATGCCATTGGTACCATAGCACCGAGATGGCTGATGTTACCGTAGATTCTCAACGCCGGATCAGCGTAATGTCCTGTTCCATCTCGTCCTTTGGAAAGCGAATTTCCGCGCGCGAGGTGTTGCAACATCAAGTTGCGGAGCGATTGTCCTTTCACCAAATGAGCACCCATGTCGCGATGCATGGGGAAAAGGTAATCGTGCTTCTCCAATGCAAACGCACTGCCGACTGCTGTTGCCTCATTGCCGTTGCCGGTGTACGCACCGCCGACAATTTTCCCCTGACGATACAACTTCAAAATGGATTCTTCAAACTCACGCGTCAAGCGCATATAGAAATAGAGCTGAAGGTATTGCTCTTTTGAAAGAACCGAGTTTTTAGTTTTTATAATCTG
>JBFMDF010000439.1:0-1901 GCA_040753935.1 Bacteroidota bacterium
TTAATTTTTTTTCTCGCTTTTAGCGTGGCTTTCAGGTAAAAGGTTATCGGCTGGTAGTGCTTACCTGTAAGCCTTCGTTGTACATTCAGGCAAGGGTACGACAACTTCCATGTGTTCTTATAAAAAATTCTTACAATGAAAATGTCTCATCAGACGTTGCCTCCGCAACAGAAGTAAAGGAGGGGATGATTTCCGCAACAACGGCGGCACGATTTTTTCACGGTGTTCGTGAACAATGCGAAGTACTTCAGAAAAAAGAACAATGTTCGTTGGTGTTGATTTGGAACGGAAATTCGATTCCGGCGAAGGCGTTAACATCCTTTGCGCGGCAACATCATATTGACACGCTGTATTTCGAGTTAGCGAACATACCCGGTAAACTTTTTGTTGATCCGTGGGGGGTGAACGCTCAATCGTTGTTGTATGCTAAGCCGCAGATACTAGATACCGTTGTTGTAACTGAAGAGCAATACTTCCAATGGCGTAACAGATATCTACAGTATAAACGATCTGAACGAATAACTCCGCTTGCCGCCCAGTCGCGTAAAATTCATAATCCTCTTTTTTTAATTGATGCGCTCGCGGTTTCGTTGTTCAACCTCCCAAGTATTGGAGAAATGAATATAATAAGGAAAATACGGCAGTTGCTACAAAAACCTGCGTCGAAATTTTTATTTGATGATTATCCGATCAACGACAGTACATACAACTTCTTTCCGATGCAACTCAGTAACGACAGCCAATTGGTCATCAATAGCGCTGTACCGCAAGAAGATGCTCTTATCAGGGCGGTAGAAATTTCCAGAGAGCAAGAGGTAGATTTGCTTGTTAAACCTCACCCACTTGAGCAAAAAGGCGAGGTATTTCAATTTCTTTCATTACTCAAAAAAACAAAAGGCGTATACGTTGTTACTATTCCCACATTTCAGCTTGTTGAACGGTGTCGGGAAATTATTACCATCAATTCCACTGTTGGTCTGGAAGGGCTGATAGCACAGAAGAAAGTTTCTTTTCTTGGTAATTCTTTTTATTCTTTTTTCAATGAAGAAAGGCTGCGAAACTACTTGCTCGGATACCTTATTGATATTGATTATTTTGCTGCCGATGATTTGTCTATTGCTCAACTTGATACGGTGCTTTCGCGTCGTGCTATAGTATGATTTCCGTTCTCCTCCCAACTTACAATTCTGCATCCACGCTAAAGAGCGCTATCAAAAGCATCCTCAATCAAACTTTTCGCGAGTTTGAACTTCTCGTGCTTGATGATGGTTCAACCGATACGAGCGGTGAAATTATTTCTTCGTTTCACGATTCGAGAATCCGCTACATACCGCTAGAACATCGGGGATTAACACAAACGTTAAATGATGGATTGCGTCTTGCCACCTATGACATCATTGCAAGAATGGATGCCGATGATGTATGTGTGCCGCAGAGATTTGAAAAACAACTCTCGTTACTGAAACGCCTGCCGGAACACTATCTTCTTTCGTGTTGGTATGCTATTTTTGTTGATACATCGATCCAGTACGTTATTAAAACACCTACTGTTGCATCCGAAATTAAAAAGGGCTTGTTGCTTTACAGTTATCTTTCGCACCCGGGTATGATGTTTATAAAGAACATATTGCTAGAGTGTGGTGGATATAGAAGCAGTGCCGAAACTGATGCGTTTGAAGACTACGCGACGTGGTTGCAGATAAAAGAGAAGGTTGAATTTGCCATTATTCCTGAAGTGTTGGTGTTTCAACGCTACCGTAAAAATTCGTTGTCGAACAATATCGCCTATAAACAAAAAACAATGTACGCCATTCAAGTACCGTACTATTCCAACCTTCAACGCCACTTTGGAGTTACCGGCAAGGAAGAAGTTCTGTACCGTGGATGGCGAGAGTATTTTT
>JBFMDF010000440.1:0-1897 GCA_040753935.1 Bacteroidota bacterium
CCTTCATATGAATCAACAGGTTTCAGTCCCAACGAGGCAGAAATTTCACGGTTGTACGCTTTGGTAGAAAAATAAGCGTCAATTGCGCTGACGACATGGTTAATAACAAGAACGCTTACAGCAAAACTTGCGGCATAGTAATAATCATTCGCTCGCGCGCGTTCTGCCATGTATGAAACGATTTGCTGTTTTGCTGTTTTCAGGTCATCGTATTGCCGGTTGTCGGAAATTGGAATACCGTTTTGGTCTTTCGGATAATCGGACCAACCAAATTTGAATTGATGGTATTTCCCAATCAACTCGTAGTATTGCTGTTCACCAAAGCGCGGAAGTTGATGTGAAAAACCTATTTTGTTTGGCGATGGTGCCATTTCCCATGCATTAATTTCGCTGTAATCCCCCCGCTGCACCTTGTTCAAATCAATATTCGCTGTCGGTCCGTAATCTGCTCCACCGTACGTATTAATCCACTGCGCGTACCGATAGGCACTCCAATGCGCGTCTGCATATCGCTCAAATTCTTCTGTTTTCTTCTTTCCATTATTGTCGCTTATGATTGCGTATGCTATGAGCGCTACTTCAGCACCGAAAAAAATTACCCCCTTTGTATATTGCTCGGAATGATACTGTCCAACACCGGGAAGAACAAGTGAATACAGTCCATTGTAAAAAGGATTTTGCATCCCCTCACGGGCATCATAGGTCACTTCCTGTTGAAACATGACCGAATCTTGATCTGCGTGTTGCAGGTCCCATGCAATGTTGCCGGTGATTTTTATCTCGCCGGCTGAGGCAATAGTACTGATGCAGAGTAGTAGAGCACAAAAGTTAATCTTCATTTGGATCCCTCAACATTCGTTGTATATCATTACTAAAATCGAACCCGAATAAAATGCCGAAATAGAATCGCCATTCTCTGCCGTACGAAACCGTTGCACCGCTCTTTGTAATTGAGAATGAATCCAAACCGTATGTGCCGTTGAAAAAGATACGTGTCGGATACGCATACCATGAAAATGCTTCGAGTCGCAATTCAAACCCAACATCCTTCTTAAAATCGCGTATGTTTGGCAGACCATCCCACGCATTCCCAATATCTGCATGAAACTCGCCATACAATTTATCAAAATATAGTTGGAAAATTCTTAAATCCATATTCTCCCAAATGGGATAACGGTAAGCAATGTTAAGCGTAGCAATTTCATTCCCCCCGATGGAATAAAATGGATATCCCTTCATTCCAACCAATCCACCGGCGTAAAAGTCGAAGAAGTCCGGCACCTGGGGACCAAAAATTGTTCCGCCGCGCAAGGTGAATGATAGCGTATGCTTCCACGCCGGAAGTTGAATGTGTTCCGTGTACCGCGCTTCAAGGCGTTGGAAATTGTATGGAAAAAGTTTCAACTTCACTCCTGTGCTGGTTACCTCTACTTCCGAATAGCCGTTTGAATCTTCTTTTGTAAATTGATTGAATTCATTGTCAAGACGGATAAAGAATGTGCGTCCAACCGGATTAATGTCACGAGTTCTGGAAGGAATGGTTCCATCAAATTTCCATTGAAGTGAAATAGCATTCCCAATAAAATAATTTTCACTTGAGGCCGCCGCGGGCGTTGGCGGGTGTGTTGCATCGCCGGGGAGAACAAAAAAATCGAATCCGGATGAATAATTGCTGTGTGTTAAGCCGAGTGTGAAGACATCTCTTTCAGAAAAGAGATGATTCTTTAAAAAAAGATCAACTTCAAAAAGCGCGAGCGTTGTTCCGGTCGTCACGGTGTCTAATCCTAACCCGAACCGTGCCGTGCTTTTGCGGGTAATGTTATACAATTCTAACGAAAAGGTAGGATGCCAGCCGAGTTGATGGAAACCGATGACGCGGTCGCGGTATTCAAAAATT
>JBFMDF010000441.1:0-1895 GCA_040753935.1 Bacteroidota bacterium
CTTCAAACGCCCCACCACAGATGAATAAAATATTCTTGGTATTGATATTGATGAGGCTCTGTTCGGGATGTTTACGCCCACCTTTTGGCGGAACGCCGGCAATGGTTCCTTCAAGAATTTTCAACAGCGCTTGCTGCACACCTTCGCCCGAAACATCTCGCGTGATTGATGCGCTGTCACTCTTGCGAGCAATTTTGTCAATCTCGTCAATATAGACAATACCGCGTTCAGCCCGCTCAACGTTGTATTCCGCATTTTGCAGGAGGTGAACGAGCACCGTTTCAACATCATCACCCACGTAGCCGGCTTCTGTTAATGTTGTTGCATCGGCAATAGCGAAGGGGACATCAAGAATGCGTGCGAGTGTTTGGGCAAGCAGTGTTTTGCCGGTTCCGGTTGAACCAATCAACAAAATATTACTCTTTTCAATTTCAACATTATCCGGATCGGCGAACTGGTCCTGTGTATCAATTCTCTTATAGTGATTGTACACAGCAACGGCGAGCGTTTTCTTTGCCTGTTCCTGTCCGATCACATACTCGTCGAGCGCCGCTTTTAACTGCGTTGGCGTCAGAAGCCCTTTGTTCTTAACCCTTCTTGTCCGAGTTGAGGAAAGATTGTTTCGGATAATTTCCATTGATGTGGCGACACACATATCGCAAATGTACACATCCGGACCGGCGATAATGCTGGTGACCTCTTCAGGGCGTCGCCCGCAGAACGAACAACGGACTTTTTCTTCTACTTTTTGTTTACTCATCGTCAAAACTCAATGAATTGATTATGGGAAAGCATTTCGCCGATTTATTTTTCTTTCTTTCCATTTGTTGGTCTCTTCGCCAACACTTTGTCGATGATACCGTATTCCAGCGCTTGTTGAGAGGACATGTAATTGTCTCGATCGGTATCTTTTTCGACTTCTTGCACTGTCTTGCCGGTATGTTGAGCGATAATTTCATTCAGGCGTTTTTTGGTCTTCAAAATTTCTTCTGCTTGAATGCTGATATCCGACGCCGTTCCTTGCACTCCGCCCCACGGTTGGTGAATCATGATTCGTGCATTCGGCAGGGCTTGTCGTTTTCCTTTTTCTCCCGCCAGCAGCAGAATGGCACCCATGCTTGCCGCCATTCCAACACAAATCGTGGCTACCTGTGGTCGTATGTACTGCATTGTGTCGTAAATAGCAAGTCCTGCAGTAACCGAACCGCCGGGTGAATTGATGTAAATGCTGATATCTTTTTCCGGATCTTCTGCTTCAAGGTGAAGCATCTGCGCAATGGCAAGACTTGCTACGTAGTCGTCTATCGGCGTGCCGATGAAGACGATGCGTTCTTTCAGCAGACGGGAAAAAATATCGTATGCTCGTTCGCCGCGGTTGGTCTGTTCAACCACCATAGGAACGAGTTGATTGAATACTTCGTAGGGTTTGGTCTGTAGCGAGTGTGAACGTATCATAACAATCCTTTCACTATGTGTTTGGGAGCGTTGTTGATTGTTTAGACGCACCAAAGAGATATATTGCACTTGAAAGTCTGTGGGTATTAACGGACCGTAAATTTACTGTAATCGTCGGTTTCAACTTCCTTAATCTTCACATTTTGTTTGAGAATGTCAATGAGTCGGTTGTATTTCAGCCGTTCCAACGCGTTCTCCGACGTCTTGTAAAAATTTATCAGCCGTGCTTTGTCGATGTTCAATTTTGCCGATTCGGTTTCGGCGATGGCTTCGATTTCCGCGTCAGAAATTTCGATTTTTTCTTTTGCGATAAATTGTTCTTTAATCAACAGCCACTTTGCCTGCCACACCGCTGTGCCCCGAACAGATTCGCGGTACCGCTGTTCGTCAAATCCCTTCGGTAGTTGGCGGTTGGGTTGCTGGCTTTTCAGGTCGTCAAT
>JBFMDF010000442.1:0-1887 GCA_040753935.1 Bacteroidota bacterium
ATACTCATAATCTATTGCTCACAAAAGAAATAATTTCGTTGCTAATGATACCCCAACTTGTTACTTTCGACTTCAGCAGTTTACCAAGATACGGACAGAAAGGGAAACACGATGAGCCTTAAATCTACCACTCTCGATGATAAAAGCGCAGTTGTTCTTGAACCAAAAGGCTCCTTAATCGGTGGAGCAGAAACCGATGAACTGAAAGAAAAACTCATTGCTCTACATACCAGCGGCATTGTCAAAGTAATTTTAGATTTTGCCGACGTAACGTATTTGAATTCTTCCGCCATTGGTGTTTTAGTGGTTGCTCATAATACATTCAAGGGAAAAAACGGGAAACTGATCCTCTGCAACGTAAACAAAAGCATTGACAACATTTTTTTGGTAACCAAACTTACTTCTCTTCTCACTGTTGAAGATAATCGAGAAGATGCTATTTTCGCACTGGGCAAGTAGTTTTCTGTCGAACAACGCTTTTTCACAACCCGGACATTGCTTAGCGCAACGGCAACATCTGAAATAATTTACCTCTCGCTTTGCCTTGCAATCCCCGCAGATTTTGGCTATTTTGAGTTCAGACTTGGTATAATCAATAGATTTGCCAAGTCTGAATTTTTTTTGACTATGGCAAAACAAAACCTTAGAGGATTGTCTCTTTCACAGTTGGAACAGTTTATGGCAGCGCTCGGCGAACCAAAATACCGCGCCGGGCAAATATACCAATGGCTGTACAAGTATCGCATTGCATCGTTTGATGAAATGACGAATCTACCACAGCACCTGCGGCAAAAACTTCACGAGGTGGCATTCATTGAACAATTTCAACTCGTTACCCACCAAACATCTCAACTTGACGGCACAAAAAAATTTCTGTTCGAACTTTCCGACGGGAAACGCATCGAAACCGTTCTCATTCCTCCCCGCCAAAGCGCGGTAGATTTTGAAGATCGTTTGACACTCTGTGTTTCATCACAGGTTGGTTGCGCGTTGGATTGCAACTTCTGCGCCACTGCTTCAATGGGATTTTTGCGAAACCTGACGGTGAGTGAAATTCTGAATCAGTTTTTAACGGCACAACAATTCAGCGAAAAATCAATCACCAACATCGTCTTTATGGGCATGGGTGAACCGATGCTGAATTACGACAACGTAATGAGTGCAATCGATATCTTCACCGACTCCAACGGATTCGGCATCAGTCCGCGACGGATTACCATTTCAACGGCCGGATATGCAAATTTCATTAAACGCATGGCCGATGAAAACAGAAAACCGAAACTGGCGCTGTCGCTTCATTCCATGCGCAACGATGTACGTGGCGAGTTGATGCCGATTAACAAAAAATACAATGTTGAAGAGTTGATTGCTGCACTTGAATACTACAAACACAAAACACGAAAAGGGGTGATGCTGGAATACATCGTGTTTGAAGGGGTGAACGACTCAGACGAGGATGTGCGCTTGCTGACAAAAGTGTTTCGGCGGTTAGATTGCAGAATCAACCTCATTCCATTTCATTCAATTGATTTTACCAATCCGCAAGGACTTTCCGCAACATTACATGGAGCATCGCGCGCGGGTATTGAAAAATTCTGGAAAGCCCTGCGGAAAAACAACGTCACAGCATTCATTCGCCACAGCGCCGGCGTTGATATTGACGCCGCCTGCGGTCAGTTGGCAGTAAAAGAAGAAGTTTTCACGTAACGACAACGTTATGACTATATCAAAATCTTTCCTACAGACTCGAGGAATCCTTTGGACAAACTTGTCTCTCGACCGTTCCTCCATCTTGTTTGTCTATGACTCATCGAGTGGAACACCAGTGAACAGATAAATTTTTCAATTACCATCAAAAAACACATACACAACTTTCCCATGAAAATT
>JBFMDF010000443.1:0-1882 GCA_040753935.1 Bacteroidota bacterium
AGTGATGCGTCTTATAAACGCGCCAATTCTTTTCTCTTGTTTCTACTGTACAAAATAAAAAAGTCGGCTCAGAAATGAACCGACTTTTTTCAACAATAACAGTGATGGCTATTTTCTGAACCGTGAGGTTGCAGGGCTAAGTTCTGCAAATTGCCGTTCGGGATGCAGTTCTTTTGCACGGGCAAAAAGTACTTCTTCTGTTTCAACATGGTTCGGATCGGGTACACAGCAATCAACCGGACAAACAGCAGCACATTGTTCTTGATCAAAGTGCCCAACACATTCCGTACACTTTTGCGGAACGATGTAGTAAAAATCGTTGGACAACGCATCGTACATTTGTCCTTTGTATTCATATTGAGCGCCACCAGCATAAATAGCGGTGTTGGGACATTCAGGTTCACACGCGCCACAGTTGATGCACTCTTCGGTTATCATTGTAGCCATAATGATCGGTCTCCTAACGTAAGAAGTTTGTAGTAGCTATTTAGAAAGTAATAAATTGTGTAGATAAACTCAACACCGTTCGAAATCGGAGTCTTAATTCTTTTTATTCCAAGGATTGAGAATCACTCGTTACAAATACTTTCGCTCAACAATCGTGCCATCGGTATTAAACACATACAGCAACGGTATGCCAGTAGGGATGTTCAACTCTAAAACTTGCTCTTTCGTGAGATTATCAAGATGCATGACGATTGAGCGAAGGCTATTGCCATGTGCGGCAACGATGATATTTTTCCCATTTTTGATTTCAGGGAAAATTTTTTTCTCCCAATAAGGAAGAGTGCGGGCGGCAGTGTCTTTAAGACTTTCGCTGTAGCCGTCGGGATTCAACTCAGTTTTATCTTTCGGTGGTGGAACATCGTAACTTCGACGCCACAGTTTCACTTGTTCCTCGCCGTATTTTTTGGCTGTTTCAGCTTTGTTCAGTCCCTGCAAGGCACCGTAATGCCGCTCATTGAGCGCGATATCGTATTCTATCGGAATGTTCAATTGGTTCGACGCTTCTAAAATAATGTGAAGTGTATCATTCGCTCGTTTGAGTTTTGAAGTAAACGCTTTATCGAATTTATATGATTTGAGTTTTTCGGCTGCATCCCTTGCTTCCTGCACTCCCTTTGGTGAAAGTGGAACATCAACCCAGCCGGTGAAACGATTTTCAAGATTCCACTGCGATTCGCCGTGGCGGATAAGAATACAGTAAGGCATAACTATTTTTTCCTTTGGGGAGTTTCTACTTGTACTTCGGGAATATTTTTAAAGTCTTTAGTAATGTTGGTAACAAGAATTGCGGTTTGTCGATACGCAGTAGCGGCTATAACACCATGAGGAAACTTTAATCTATGTTGCTTGCGAAAATATATCGTCAATTCCTCGATTTGTTCTGTCACGTCAATTCCTCGATTTGTTCTGTCAATAGAACTAGGGTGCATAACTTTAACAGCGTTTCAATATCTTTTATTTTTCTCCTTCCCAAGATTGGATCCAAGATTGAGATAGGATAACAACTCAATTCTTACAATTCTCAAAATATAGATTCTGTTACGAGCAAAGAACTGACCGTTCAAATGGCAGTACTATTACTTTTGGCAAATTTATCTTCTGTTCACTCCAAAAGTACTAAAAACTTCTTCTGACTTCAACTAAAGCACGGATTTTCATCTGTGCCTACATAGGTTTGGTAATGCGAAGCATCCTTCGGAAAACGACGGTTTCCTCTTAAAAATATGTACTGCATAACCTCAGTTACCAATATACATCTTCACTCACTTCACAGTAAAATACTTTGCTTCAGGATGATGAACAATCAGCGCATCGGTTGATTGCTCTGGGTCCAACATAAATCCGTCCGTTAAACGTACGCCAATGCGCTCCGGCT
>JBFMDF010000444.1:0-1877 GCA_040753935.1 Bacteroidota bacterium
GCGTTGCAGTTTTAACGGGAGAGGAACTTTCTGCGTTTGAAAAAAATGTCTCAGAATGAAACGTATTCAATCCATAATGTTACTTCTCCTCGTTCTCGCAACTATGAATAAAGGTCAGGGGCAGCAAATTTCAATTGCGAGAATCGAACAAATGCCGAATCTCCCTCAGCCGTATTTCATGCGGGATTGGAAGTCGGTTGCAAAAGGTTATGACTCGCTTGTGTTCAAAACGGATGCGTTTGGGCAGTATCTTCCGTTAAGTTCGCTCTATTCAAACACCGTTAATTATCCTGCTTCACAAAGTTTCCGTCTTGCTTCGTATGTCGGATCAGCCGGAGTCGGTGGAGAGGGAATCAATTGTTTGCCGGCTGTGATTGGAGCAGAACTTGTCGGATTGAACAAGCGAAATCAAAACGGAATTGATTGGGTGGCAATGTGTAAAGAATGGTTTAACACTTTGCCGTCGGAAAATATTTATCTCAACACTCCGCGTGCAACCAGCGGTGATGATTGGTGGTATGAAACAATGCCGAATGTTTTTTTCTATCAATTGTATGATTTGCACAATGATGTCCCGGAATTTCAGACACAATGTACCATTGTTGCTGATCGCTGGCTTGCCGCAGTAAAAGCGATGAACGGAAGCGCTACGCCATGGCGGTTGCCGAACATGGATCACCGCGCATGGAAATTTTCAACAATGACACCGAACGATGCCGGTGTTCGTGAACCTGAATCTGCAGGTGCCATTGGATGGCTTTTGTATCAGGCGTTTATCAGAACAGGTGAAAAGAAATATCGAATTGGTACTGAGTGGGCAATGGAATTTCTCAATTCACTCTCACTCAATCCATCGTACGAATTACAGTTGGCTTACGGCGCTCTGACTGCAGCGCGAATGAATGCCGAACTCGGAACGATGTATGATCTTCAGAAAATATTTACGTGGTGTTTCGATGTGGGGCCGCTACGTTCGTGGGGAACGACGCTCGGTACGTGGGGTAACTACGATTGCTATGGATTGGTAGGAGAAGTACAACAGTTTCAGCCAAGTTATGCCTTTTTAATGAATACCTTCCAGCATGTTGCCGCGTTGGCGCCAATTGCTCGGTACGACGATCGTTATGCACGCGCAATCGGCAAATGGATATTGAATGCGGCAAACGCTGTTCGGTTGTTTTATCCGAAATTTCTGCCCGACGAGAATCAAGACAGTCGCTCTTGGGCTGCACAATACGACCCGAATTCTTACATCGGGTATGAAGCGTTGAGAGAGGCAGAAGCTGGAAAAAGTCCTTTTGCTACCGGTGATGCGATGAAAAATGGTTGGTCTGCCACTAACCTTGCACTATACGGATCGTCGCATGTAGGATATTTTGCCGCGGTGGTTGAAACAACCAATGTGCCGATGGTGCTACAACTTGATTTACTGAAAACTGATTTCGGACACGCGCCGGCTTATCCGACATACCTTTACTTCAATCCGTATGATTCAACGGTTACAGTATCAATTGATGTTGGCGATTCTTCAGTTGACGTGTACGATGCGGTATCAAACGCATTTCTGCAGAAGAATGTTTCGAACAAAACTACTATTTCTCTTCCCGCCAACGGTGCACGCGTTATTGTGTTATGTCCAGACGGGGGAACTGTGTCGTACAGCGATGAAAAAATGTTGGTCAATGGGGTAGTGGTTGATTACAGAAGTTCACAATCTGTTCCTAATCATTCGCCAAGAATAAAATCGGTCGCAGCATTTCGTGATACTATTCTGACGAATCAAACAACAGAATTATTCTGCACCGCCGAAGACCGTGACAACGACTCACTTACCTTTTCGTGGCAAGTTTTGTATGGACTTCTTAATGACTCGGGCT
>JBFMDF010000445.1:0-1834 GCA_040753935.1 Bacteroidota bacterium
TTCATAATAACGGTAAAATGATCTCTCTTATATTATAATTTCTTGCTTCTTTAGTTCAACGAATCTACGATTCAACGAATAGTAGATGCAAAGTATTTTTTAAATCCTTCGTACCGAGCTTGAGTCAACGCGTAATATCAATCAGTTCCAAACTTCAATACCGGCACGAATCTTCATCTGTACCTACATGAACTTTTGTCAAGCCACTCCGAGCGAAGACAATGCGAAGCATCCTTCGGAGGAGCGGCAATACGTGAGATACTGATCCGAAAGACTCTTTTCATGGTGTCAGCTACTTATTACTTGTACGTTTGTCCTGCGTAACATGAGTTACTTATTATATCTTTGCATCATGCATTACTTTCAGATTTTTTTTTCAAGATAGTGTGCGACTCGCTCTTTCGCTAAACGGACCAAATATTCGATTTTGTTTTGGTATCTATTCTTATATTCATCCTGCGAAATACCGAAATTCCTTATGGTGATGTTTGCAATCGATATATTATTTCCATTACCCGACCACCACTCTGCCATTATTTCCCGCAGTGTGTTCGATAAGATTGTCGCCTGTTCACTGTTTAACTTACCTTTTAACATATAGTCGCTGAAAATTTTTGCATCAAGTTCGCTAAAGATTGAATGTTGTATTCTTTCAATTTCTTCTGGAGAAAGCTCTATTTCAATTTGCTCCGGTGGTTCGTTCAACGGTAGCATGTAGAGCTTTCGTACAATTTCCACCAAATCAATGAGCGGAAATGAACGCCGGTATGTTTCTTGATGACAAAGTATATCATTTAATACGTAAAGAATTTCTGGAATATCATGCGAAGTGCGTACCTGTGATAAAAGTTTTTGTTCCAATTCTTCTATTGGAAATTCTTGCAATTCATTGTTTGCAGGCATTTGACGAGGTACTACGACAAAACCACGAAAATCTTCTTCCAGCGAAAGGTCACGATGCTTCGTTATCTGCAATTTCAGGTTGCGAAATATCTTCGCCCATGTAGAATCTGCCTGAGATATTGTTTTCGACAATTGAGTTCGAGCTACTAATATTACAAATCGTTTGAATGCAACAAAAACGTGCTCTTCCGATTCAAAAGAGTATTGAATGTGTTGAAAGAACTTATCAAAACGGGTAAACTTGCCTTCTTTGTTTCGTTCAAAAATATCAGCAACCACATCAAGAGCAAGATCATCAAGTGAAATTCCGTGAAACTCTAACAATTGGAGAGCCGATGTGCGAAATGAAACAAGGTAACTTTTCGAAATTTGACGGCAGTAGTTTACGAGAGATGTTAGCTCTTCATGCGTAACTGTCTTACAATATAGTGAAGACAGAATTAGTGCAAGTTGGTGTGGCGTCATGTGGTGTTTGGCTTGACAGCGAAAAAAATAATAACCGATGGGAAGAAAAGCAATAAACAAAAAAGCCAAAGACTAATCTTTGGCTTTATGCTGAACTAACTTCTTCCCGCAACGGTTTCAGACTGCCTACTTCCACGCTTCATTTTTCAGCGCTTCATGCCAACGCCGATAGATGGTTATAATGAACCCGATGATTAGAACAAACGTCCCGATCCACACAAGATTGATGAACGGTTTAATGCTTGCTTCAACAACCAATGTCTCTGCCTTCACTTCTTTGTTTTCGCCATGCGCGTGAATACCGTCAACAGTTAAGGTAATGAATGACTGTGATTTATCCCGTGTCGGATTCATTCCTTTAATGGTAAAGGAAATTCCCGATGAATGTTTTGCCGGCTCAAACGTAATATTTGCCGTCATATTGCTCATCGTCGGTGTTACAATTTCTTTTTTGCCATTTTTTGTT
>JBFMDF010000446.1:0-1821 GCA_040753935.1 Bacteroidota bacterium
CGGATGATGTGCGCAATGGTTTCTTTACCGCGTTCTTCATGCATTCCGTAATTTTCATACTTGTCTTTCGGCAAACCTTTCAGAAAAGTGAGATTGGCTTTGCGAAGAACTTGAAAAAGTTCAAACATCTCTTCAACCTTACAAGAAACGTATCTAGAATTTTTCGCCCATTCATCCTGTTCAAATGCTTGAATGCGCACACCGTTTTTTTCTGCAATTGATCGGTATCGCCACCCCATCACTAATTCGGTTTCGGCAAGGTGAGCAATAATTTCACTGATTGACCATTTATTCGGAGCGGGCTTTCGGTAAAGAGTTGATCTGTTGACAGCATCAATATACGCACGAATTTTTTTGGTGGTTGATGATAAAATTTTGAAAGGATCTTTATCCCCTAAATATCCGAGGAGGCGTTCTGTATATTGTTGTGGAGTTTCCATAGGGTATTGGCGTCGTTAAATATGTAATTACTTGAAGTTTTTTTTTCTAACTACGGTAGAATTATTGGACAATTAAATCTCAAGCACTCAACAACTTAACTACAATTATTTTTATGGTGTTAACCGATAAATCATTCTGGGAAACGGAATTGTTTCGCGTACATGGTCGAGCCCGCAAATCCAGGAAACAGTCCGCTCAATTCCTAAACCAAATCCTGAGTGAGGCACCGAACCGTACCGACGCAAATCTAAATACCACTCAAACGCTTCTTGGGGCAAATTGTGCTCTTTCAATCGTTGAACAAGTGTATCGTAATCATCTTCCCTCTGGCTTCCTCCGATAATTTCGCCGTATCCTTCCGGTGCAAGAACGTCAACCGCAAGCGCGAGTTTATCGTTTTGCGGATCGCGCTTCATATAAAACGCTTTCACCGCCGCCGGATAGCGATGAACCATTACTGGTCGATCAAATTTTTCAGAGATGACTGTTTCATCTGTTCCGCCAAAATCATTCCCCCACTCAAATGGTAACCCTTTTGAATGTAAAATTTCAACTGCCTCGTCATAGGTAATCCGCGGCAGAGGTTTTTTCACGTTCTCTAAAAATTTGATGTTGCGTCCGAGCGTTTTCAACTCCGGCATACGGTTTTTAAGGACGCTGGTAACAATATGTTCGAGAAATTCTTCTGCCAGATCCATGTTGTCATTCAAATCGTTGAATGCAACTTCCGGCTCTACCATCCAGAATTCCGTCAAGTGACGACGGGTTTTTGATTTTTCAGCGCGAAACGTCGGCCCAAAGACATACACTTTGCCGAATGCCAATGCTCCTGCTTCGCCGTATAATTGACCTGATTGAGTAAGATACGCTTTACCGAGATCGAAATAGTCTGTCTCAAACAACGTTGATGTTCCTTCGCACGCCGCCGGAGTGAAAATCGGCGCATCAAACAAGATAAATCCCCGCCCGTCAAAAAATTCTCTTATTGAACGAATAATTTCATGTCGAATACGCATGATAGCATGCTGACGAGATGAACGAAGCCATAAATGACGGCGGTCAGCAAGGAATTCTACACCATGTTCTTTTGGAGTAATCGGATAATCTTTTGCGATGGAAATGATTTCGATGTTTGTCACATCCATTTCGTAGCCACCTGGAGCGCGCTGCTCTGCGCGAATTGTTCCAGACATTCTGAATGATGATTCCTGCGTCAATTCATCGCAACGGTTGAAGATATCTTCCCCTACAGACGATTTCACCACTACGCCCTGACAAATACCTGTTCCGTCCCGCAGTAAAAGAAATTTGATTTTACCACTCGAACGAGCATTATACAGCCATCCTTGAAGCGTTACTTGTTCGCCAACATGTTTTGAT
>JBFMDF010000447.1:0-1776 GCA_040753935.1 Bacteroidota bacterium
GGCGTTCGATACAATATATGCCGAAGGTCAGCGACGATATGTTGAATCGCTCTCTGCATACGCTCGCCAATTTCTCGGATTGATGGAACGTCCGGATGTGGATTATATCGAAGGACTCAGTCCGGCAATTTCCATCGAACAGAAAACCGTCAGTACCAATCCTCGCTCAACAGTCGGAACAGTGACGGAGGTGTATGATTTCCTTCGCTTGCTGTTTGCCCGGGTTGGAATTCAATTCTGTGTGAATTGCGGCACGAAGGTACAAAAACAAAGTGTGGATCAAATCATTGATTCAATCATGAAACTTCCGCAGGGAACGAAAATTCAAATTCTTGCCCCTGTGGTGAAAGGACGAAAAGGCCATTACCGCGAGTTGTTTGAAAAAATTCTGAACGATGGTTTTCTTCGCGTACGTGTTGATGGCGAAGTGAAAGAAATTTCAAAAGGGATGAAGGTTGATCGGTATAAAGTTCACGACATTGAAATAGTTGTCGATCGAATACAGATAAAGAAAGAGATTCGCTCTCGTGTTGCTGAGTCGGTCGAGGTGGCGTTGCAATTTGGTGAAGGTGTGTTGATTGTTCATGACGGGAAGCAGGATATTCTTTTCAGCAAAGCGTATTCATGTCCAACCTGCGGCAGAAGTTATGATGAACCTGCGCCAAATTCATTTTCCTTCAACACAACATACGGTGCCTGTTCCGCCTGTGAGGGACTTGGAGAAAAGAAACAATTTGACCTCTCATTGATTATTCCGAATCCTGAATTGAGCATTCAACAAGAAGGCATTGCTCCGCTTGGTAAGCCGCGCGCTACATGGTTTTACAGTCAGGTGAAAGCAGTACTCAAGCGGCACAAGTTGAATTTTGAAACTCCGATCAAGCAATTCCCACAAATAGCATTAGATGAATTGCTGTACGGTACGAAGGGTGAAAAAATAGAAGTTGAGTACACATATGCCGGAGGACGTACCACTACGTACAAACATCGGTTTGACGGCATCATGGCGATGTTACAGGAATATTACAACGATACTTCTTCTCTCAAAATCCGAGAGTGGGTAGAAAGTTTCATGAGTACAAAAGTTTGTTCGGAATGTGAAGGAGGACGGCTTAAGAAAGAAAATCTTGCCATTCAACTTGTTGATGCGAAGACGGGACAGCTGCATAAAATTTCCGATGTGGTGAAAAAGTCATTGGTAGAAGCGAAAGAGTTTTTCAGCGCCTTAACGTTGACCGACCGTCAAATGGAGATTGCCAGACCGATTCTGAAAGAAATCAATCAGCGATTAGGATTTATGATTGACGTCGGTTTGGGATACTTAACACTTGACCGCGCTGCTCGAACACTGTCCGGCGGCGAAGCTCAGAGGATTCGCCTTGCAACGCAAATCGGCTCACAGTTGGTTGGTGTGTTGTATATTCTTGATGAACCGAGTATCGGGCTGCACCAGCGTGACAATACAAAATTGATTCATTCACTGAAAAATCTTCGCGATCTCGGCAACACAGTACTCGTCGTTGAACATGACAAAGAAATGATGGAAAGTTCTGACTTTATTGTGGATCTCGGTCCTGGCGCGGGTGAACACGGCGGCAGGGTAGTGGCAACAGGATCGCCGTATGAATTTAAGAATGGACTTTCAAAAACTGTCGGTACACTTTCTTCAACGATTGATTACTTGACCGGTAAGAAAAGATTTGATGTCCCTCAGAAACGACGAGAAGGAAATGGTAAGTATCTTCTTCTCAAGGGAGCGTCCGGCAATAATTTGAA
>JBFMDF010000448.1:0-1770 GCA_040753935.1 Bacteroidota bacterium
AGGTCTTCCAGTGAACCTCCTCCGCGTCCCACAATAATCACATCAACCTGGTTCCATTCATTTAAGGTATCAATGGCTTCCGCAATTTCTTCTGCCGCTCCTATTCCCTGAACTTTAACCGGGACAAGAATTACTTCCACTGACGGCATACGGCGCGATAGAACAGATATAATGTCTTGAATTGCGGCTCCTGTTGGCGAAGTAACAATTCCAATCCGCATCGGATATTCCGGCAGCGGAACTTTATGATCATCCGCAAACAATCCTTCCTCAAACAGTTTTTTCTTCAAGCGCTCAAATGCCTGTTGAAGTTCGCCAAGGCCAATAGGTTGAATGTGGAAACAATCGAGTTGGTAATTGCCGCGTGGTTCGTACACAGTAATGTTGCCGCGGGCAATAATTTTCATACCGTCAACGGGTTTAAAAAGAAGTTGATTCACTCTGTTCCGCCACATTACTGCCGAAATCTGTGCATTGTCATCTTTCAACGTGAAGTACATGTGTCCGGAGGAGTGGAGTTTAAGGTTTGAGATTTCCCCCATCACCATAATATTTGGGAAACCGCGCTCCAGCACTCCTTTAATCTGGCGGGTAATTTCTGTAACAGAGTAGATCGGATTTTCGTTTGGTGCGTTCAATTCCAGTTCCATACAAGAATATAGTTAAAAGAGTGCGAATAAGGAAAAGCTTCGTTATATTTCGACAAGTTATCAACGAGGCAAGTCTCTGAGATCTGCCAAGTTTTTTCGCCAATAAATTCTATAACCCAATGAAACTCGATGTTCTTGCAATCGCCGCACATCCTGATGATATTGAACTGTCCTGTGCAGCAACAGTAGCAAAATTAATACAACGAAAGTATACAGTTGGAATTTTAGACTTGACCGAAGGTGAACTTGGTACACGCGGTTCACGAACGATACGAAAAAAAGAGGCAAAAAAAGCCGCCACAATACTTGGCATTACAACAAGGATAAACTTACAATTACCGGATGGTAATATTGAAGTGTCACAGAAAAATATCATCAAAGTGATTCAAATAATTCGACACTTTCAACCAACAATGCTCTTTATTCCGCATTGGCAAGAGCGTCATCCCGATCATGTGCATACCCATCAGATAGCTAAAGAAGCATGGTTTTATGCGGGACTCGAAAAAATAGCAACTTCATATCGCGGTAAGAAACAACAACCGTTCAGGCCAAAAAAGTATTTACATTACATGCAAAAATACGAGTTTGAGCCGTCGTTTATTGTTGATGTTTCGGAAGTATATGAAAAGAAAAAGGACGCCTTGAATGCATTTAGTTCACAGTTCTACAATCCCGACAGCAAAGAACGTGAAACACTGCTCTCATCACGGCTTTTTCTTGAATCCATTTATGCACGCGACAGGCACTTTGGCAGTTTAATTAATGTTGAGTACGGTGAGCCATTTTACAGCATTGAGCCGTTGGGTCTTGAATCGCCATTTTCACTTTTACTACCTGATGTTACGCAAGTGTAACGCCGAGCATGGGCTCAGCGTTACATCTCCACTTTTCTACGAATCCGAAGGATCCTTCTGATTGATTTCGTCAATGCGTAATGTCTGCTACTAACATAAAAACTGAAAAACACTTTTACGAAAGGATAAAATGCATATGGTTTGTACACAATGTGGCGCTCAGATTTCTGACACACAAAAATTCTGCACCAACTGCGGAACCCCTACTACACTAACTCAAGAAAATACCCCCAGGTCTGCTTCAAAAAAAGTTTCTTTAGGAC
>JBFMDF010000449.1:0-1761 GCA_040753935.1 Bacteroidota bacterium
CATTGTCGTAAGCAAATTTTGCAATGCATCTCCCGCCGTTGCCACACATTCCGGCGCTGGAACCGTCTGCATTGTAATACTGCATAAGGAAGTCAGCTTTAAGACTTTTTTCAACTAATAAAACACCATCCGCACCGACACCGTACCGGCGATGACAAACAATTTTCGAAAACTGGTGTGGATCGGAAATTATTCCAGATCGATTATCCACAACAACAAAATCATTCCCCGCCCCGCTCATTTTTGTGAAATGAATTTTCATAGGTTTAGATTTAAGGAAACTTGCCAAGTTAGGGAAACCTGGCAAGTTAATGAAGTGGATTTTTTAATGTGGAGGTGCGGGGATTCGAACCCCGGTCCGAAGTGAAAACCAGCAGACCATCTCCATACTCAGTTCAGCTAAAATTCTTTACTTTGCGTTATGGCTGAACTCAAAACCGGCAAAGTGCAGTCCTGGAATTGAAATTTAATCGGTGCCACCAAGACATTGTACCGACGATCCTGACGTAGTCGACGCCGTTACAAACCTGTCAGGCGAGGTTTGTATTGGCGCTCGCTGCTAATTAAGCGGCGAGTGCGTAACCGTAGTTATCTGCATTTATGTTTTTGTCACGATATTAACGTGCATGTAACGAGCACGGTATGCTTGTCTGCCCATTCTCGACCCCGTCGAAACCAGTCACCCCCTCTTCAAGTGTAATTTACAAATCTGAGTTCAGAGTATCAATGAATTGTCTAATAGTTTCAATTCGTTCTGTGTCTTGTTTTCTTTCTAACGAGAGAATGATATTCCTGAACATGCGTTCAAGAATTTGCCTGTTTGTTACAGGACGAAGATAATCATCTGTAAATGTAAACCCAAGATCTGATACAATAGTTTCACAATCACGACGCGTTAAAATCTTTCCGTTGTTGTACGGATCAAAATAAATATTTGTATTCTCCAACGATAAGCGAAGAATAAAATGACCGGGAAGTCCGATTCCGCTTAAAGGAAGATTAATTCTCTTACCCACCAATAAATACACAACGCTGAGTGTGATCGGAATACCTGTTTTTGTTTCCAGCACACGGTTGATGTAGTGATTGTCTTCGCTATAATAATCAGTTTGATTACCAGTAAAACCAACCTCTTCAACAAAATACGAAATAATACGATGAAATAGTTCTGTCGGATCAACAACCGAAATGAGTTTTTCTTTTAATTGATAGGCGTAAGTATTTAATTGATTGATATAGGGAACTGTGTTACAATCAAAGTATCGTGTGCGCGCTATGAGAAAAACGCCTTCTTCCAGATCAACATCACCATCTACTGTCTTTTTTAGTGTACGGATTTCGTTCTTGAAATACGATCGTAGTAACACTTCACGGACGCCGGTAATCCGTTTTGCTGCTATAGAACCGATTTGATGTTGCTGGAAGAGATACGGCAAGGCGATATCACCATGTTCCAGCAAACGGTCCCGAGCAGTTTTGTATATTTGCTCATCGTCGTCATCGAGCAATTTGATGAGCGATTTAATTTCCGTAATGACCTTTTCCGACTCTGAATTCATCGAAATTCAGGATAATGTTTATTGAGAGCTGATGTCAGAATATCAAAGGCTTCTTTTGGTGAATCTGCGTAACTGAAGAGTTTGAGATCGTTGACGCTAATCATTCCATACTTCACAAGAGCCTTAAAGTCGATAATTTTATTCCAGAAATTCTTGCCGTACAAGATTACCACCATCTTCTTCCCTACTTTCTTTGTCTGCA
>JBFMDF010000450.1:0-1760 GCA_040753935.1 Bacteroidota bacterium
TGGCGGTGTCCGGTTCACACGTTATTCTTGTTGTTGCTATCGTGTACATCATTCTGGGAGTATTCAGATTTCCCAACAAGCCCAAAATTCTTTTGACTATTGTTGCCTTAGTGTATTACACATTTCTTACCGGTGCCGCACCGTCAATTGTTCGTGCATCCACGATGGCGGCGATAGTGCTGATCGGAAAGTTGCTGGAACAAAAGACCGATGCGTACAATGTGCTTGGGTTATCCGCAGTGGTAATGCTGGTATACGATCCGAAACAGTTGTTCGATGTTGGCTTTCAACTATCCTTTGCCGCCGTTTTTTCGATGGTATATTTTTATCCGAAACTCAACACTGCAGTCAAACACATTCCCGAACCGCTGGAAGAATTTAAACTGCTGACTCCTGTGTGGCAGATGTTTGCCCTGTCGCTTGCGGCACAAATAGGAACGATTCCGTTCTCCGCGTATTATTTTGAAAAGGTGTCGCTTGTGTCTCTCTTCGCCAACTTACTTGTTGTACCGTTGGTTGGCATTATTGTTACAATCGGTTTAACGGGAGCGGTGCTGGGCACAGCAGCACTGCTGTTTGCCGAGTTGTTCAGTGAAGTCAACAGCATTCTGGCGTGGTTTACGTTAACACTGGTAAAACTTGCAGAACAGGTTCCCTATGCTGTTGTGGATACTGCAACATTTGGGTGGAGAGAAACGGTATTGTATTCGGCGGTCGTCGCCTGGATCTTTAATTTCAACAATCGTTCAGTGCAGAAAAAAATTGTTTTCTTCATACTTCTCTTTGCAAACGTTGTGGTTTTTGTTTCGTTCTATAATGACAAGGAGAAGCAGATGACGGTGACATTTCTCGATGTCGGTCAAGGCGATGCGGCGGTTATTCAACTGCCGGATGGTAAAACGATTGTTGTGGATGGTGGTCCGATTTCTCATTCGTCAAATGCCGGCGAAAAAATTGTCGCGCCATTTCTTCGCCGCATTGGCGTATCATCCATCGATGTGTTAATCACTACACATCCTCACGCCGATCATCTGGGCGGTGTACCGTATGTATTGAAACACTTTACTGTACAACAGACCATCGATGCCAATCAACGGTTGAATTCCAAATTGTTCTATGAATATGATCAGCTTGAACAAAATATCAGTCAAATCACAGCGCGTGCCGGTATGGTCCACAGCGTTGGAAATGCACGGCTCTATTTTTTACATCCCACCCGGCAGTTTATTGATGACGATTCTTCGGACGGTTTTTCGAACATCAATGAGAGTTCCGTCGTTTTCAAATTACAGTACGGCAACATATCCTTTCTGTTTATGGGAGATGCTGAAGTTGAATCAGAACATCATCTGCAGCAAGTGTATGGTGATTTTCTCGACTGCGATGTATTGAAAGCAGGTCACCACGGCTCTTCCACCAGCAGTACGGAAGAATTAGTTGCCAGCGCACGTCCAGAATATGTTGTTATATCAGTGGCTCGTTTTAATAAATTCAAACATCCGTCAAGAAGAGTGATCGAACGATTTACTGCAGCGGGCGCGATGGTGTATCGCACCGACGCCGCAGGTGCCATCGTGTTCGAAAGTGACGGAACAACGGTAAAAAAAGTAGAATGGAGAAATACACGATGAATATTCAGCAAAAAGTGAACATCATTTCCTTTGCTATTGTGCTTGTATCCTTGCTTATTTCGGCAATCTTGTATTTCATGTTTCATATTGTCTTCATCTTCCTTATTTTTATACCGCCGGTGATTTATT
>JBFMDF010000451.1:0-1754 GCA_040753935.1 Bacteroidota bacterium
ACCCTTGTGAAGGTTGAGAACCTTCGCAAGGGTTGAGTTATTTTGATTTTTGCAATGCCTGTTCAACATCAGCAAGAATATCATCGATATGTTCCAACCCTGCCGAAATACGGATGAGCCCCGGAACAATGCCGACTTTTGCGCGCTCTTCGTCTGTTAATTTAGAATGTGTGGTTGAAGCAGGATGAGTTACCGTTGTTCGTGCATCGCCGAGATTTGCGGTACTTGACAGCATTTGAATTGCATCAATAAATCTCTTTGCGCGGTCATATCCCCCTTTCACAACAAACGTTACAACACCGCCTCCCTGTTTCATCTGTTTCTTCGCCAGCGCATATTGGGGATGCGATTGCAGGAACGGATATTTCACACGTTCAATTTCAGCATGTTTTTCCAAATGCTGTGCAAGAGCGAGTGCATTCGCACAATGACGATCCATTCGCACGGCAAGTGTTTCAAGACTTTTTGAAAGAAGCCACGCATTGAACGGCGACATTGCCGGTCCTGTGTGGCGTGCAAAGAATCGAATTTCTTTTATGAGATCTTTCTTTCCTACAATCACACCGCCGAGCACGCGTCCTTGTCCGTCGATAAATTTTGTTGCGGAATGAATCACAAGATCAGCACCAAAATCTGCAGGCGTTTGTAAGTACGGTGTAGCGAAACAATTGTCCACGCTTAAAATCAGATTGTGTTTCTTTTTCAGAGTGCCGAGCCATTCAAGATCAATCAATTCCAAGCCAGGATTTGAGGGGGTTTCGATGAAAATCAACTTTGTATTTTTCTTAATCTCTTTCTCCCACAATTCCGGAGAAACTGCGTCAACGTACGTGTGAGTAATTCCCCATTTCGCAAGCACTTTGGTAAGCAATTGATGTGTAGAACCGAAAAGTGAACGGCAGGCAAGCACGTGGTCGCCGGTTTGCAGCAGAGCGCCAAATCCAACGAACACCGCGGCCATTCCCGTGGCAAATGCAAAGCCGTCTTCCGTGTGTTCGAGTGTCGCCATTTTTTCGACAAATTCCGTAGTATTAGGATTTGAAAATCGGGAATAGATGTTTCCTTCTATTTCATCAGCAAATAGGGCACGGCCTTGTTCGGCATTGTCGAAGACAAAACTCGATGTTAAATAGAGGGGAACAGAATGTTCTCTGTTTTCAGTCCGCTTTGCTTGTGTGCGTACGGCTTTGGTTTCAAAATGGTTTTTCATAAAAGGTCTTCCTAAAAACAAAAAAGTCTTTCAGCGTGAAAGACTTTTTTGAAGAATAACAATCCACGATGTCTTTCACGAAGAGTGAAATTTCGGTAGACAACACATCATGGTGATATTTGCGTCATTGGATTTCATGGTAGTAATATACAAAATGGAATATGAGATGCAAATTGAATTATTCTGTGATCATTTTTTTATCAAATCCATGTGAAATCCAATAAAGAGTAAGCTGTAAGGTAAAATTCCGACCTACGCTCCACCACGTTATTTCCTCTGAAAAATAATTGCCAAAGCAACCACAATCGATAGCGTTGTGACGCATAAGATTAATGATAATACCAACGGAGAAGAGACTTACCAGTAAAATGAGAAAAACAGAGATCGGTTTCGTATAAATATTGAATGCCAATCCAAGTCCAGAGATCATTTCACTTAAAACAATGAAAATAGCAACCGAAAGAATGGTAGAATGAGGAAGGAGATCAAATTCTTGGATGTTGAACACAAACTGCGGGAATGAAAAAATTTTGAGGATACTTGT
>JBFMDF010000452.1:0-1750 GCA_040753935.1 Bacteroidota bacterium
TTTTCAAATACAATCGCCTCCCGACAGGAATCCGAAATCACGATATGAGCAATTGTTTCGCACATTATCTATGTTTTAGGAGTGCTTATGAAATTCGATGTTACAAAAAACGGAACCAGCGCTGTGCTGACGATAAAGGAGCGCAAACTTGACGTCTCGATTTCGCCAGAGTTGAAGGGAGAATTCATTCTGCTGTGCAGGCCGCAGTTGAAATCCCTCATCGTCGATCTCTCCGCAGTTGAGTTCTGTGATTCGAGCGGACTGAGTGCACTGCTGATTGCCGAACGGCAAATGCGCCAGAACGGCGGGCAGGTAAAGTTAGTCGGAGTACACAAAAAAGTGTTGTCGTTGCTGAAAATTTCTCAGCTCGACAAAGTCTTCCAACTGTACGATACCGTTGCAAAGGCGCAAAAAAATTGATGTCTCAATTATCCATTCGTTGTATTCTACTCACTAAACAACCATGCGTAGGATGTTGCCGTCAACGATGAATGGCGGTAGAGGGCAACACGCTAACGCTCTTTCTCTTCTATGGGCTTTTCTATTCTTGATTATGCTATCGTAGCGGTGTACTTGCTTGGCATTACCGTCATCGGAATGTACATCGGTCGCAAACAACGTTCGTCAAAAGATTATTTTCTCGGCGGCAAAGAAATGTCGTGGTGGTCTGTCGGCTTTTCGATTGTAGCTAGTGAAACAAGTACTCTCACCTTCATCAGTATTCCGGGTCTTGCCTATAAAAGTAACATGCACTTTCTCCAACTGGCTGCCGGCTATTTCCTTGGACGTATGCTGGTCAGTCTCATTTTTATTCCGGCATACTACAAAGGAGATCTCGAAACCGCGTACGATTTTCTCGGCAAACGTTTCGGGATGTCGCTCCGTAAATTCACCTCTACTGTTTTTATTGTAACTCGGGTCCTTGCCTCAGGAGTTCGACTGTTTGCAACGGCAATTCCCGTACACTTGATTACCGGCTACGATTACGCTACCAGTATTTTGATCATCGGCATCTTTACCCTCATCTATACCTATGTTGGCGGATTGAAAGCGGTCGTTGCGATGGATGTCGTGCAGATGTTTATTTACCTTGGCGGAGCCGTTGCTTCGATGATGTTGATTTTAAACCACCTGCCGAACGGATGGAGCGATGTTGTTTCGTTTGCAACGCAAAACGGCAACAATAAATTTTCGATGCTCAATCTGACAACAGGAAATTCGTTGATGGAATTTCTTTCTTCACCATACACAGTGTTGGGTGGACTACTTGGCGGCACATTCTTATCTATGGCATCGCATGGAACAGATCAACTGCTTGTTCAACGTTTGCTCGGGTGTAAATCAACAAGGGACAGCCAGCGGGCGTTAATGCTTGACGCAACTGTTATCGTTCTCCAGTTTGCATTTTTTTTAATACTCGGCTTATGCCTCTACGCTTTTTACGAGGGTGCTCCTTTCCAGCAGTTAGGACTGACGTCGTCTGATGAAATTTTCCCGAAATTCATTGTTGAAAATCTTCCTACCGGTATCGCCGGGTTAGTGGTGGCAGGCGTGCTGGCTTCAGCAATGGGGACACTATCATCGTCTATCAGTTCTTTGGCTTCATCAACGTTTTTGGACATCTTCAAATTTACCGCCAAAGGAAAAAATCTCGACGCACAAACGGAGGTGAAGTGGTCAAAACGATTTACACTGTTGTGGGGCATATTGCTCATCGGCGGCGCAATGCTGTTTACAGATTCAAAAAATC
>JBFMDF010000453.1:0-1739 GCA_040753935.1 Bacteroidota bacterium
TTTCAGACGTCTTGCATTATTTCGGCATAATTGCAAAAACATCACTTTCCCGCATAATCAATACTTCCTGACCATCAATGTTGATTTCAGTACCAGAATATTTTCCATACAAAACTCTATCCCCAACTTTTACTTCCATAGGAATTTTTTTCCCATCATCAGTAGTTTTACCAGGACCAGCGGCAATTACTTCTCCCCAAACAGGTTTTTCTTTTGCTGTATCCGGTAAGTATAACCCACCTTTTGTCTTTTCTTCTGCTTCAGCGGGTTTTACAACGATACGATCTGCTAAAGGATGAATTTTCATAATACCTCCTTTGTAACTTATTTATTTTTTAATTGGTTAGAGAGTTTAGTGGTTTTAGCACTCTCTTTAATCGAGTGCTAATATAACACAAAATACTCCGTTTGTCAAGTGGTGACTAGAGCAACGGATGCACCTGTTCGAAAATTTTGCTCTCAAATAGTGTATCTGTCGCTCGGATGAAAGATAAGAGAGATGTGGGATTTATCGACCAACAACCATTCCATCAACAAGAGTGATAATTCGATCAGCACGCGAAGCTAACTTGTTGTTGTGAGTGACAATAACAAATGATTGCCGATATTTTTCGCGGAGATAAAAAATGAGATCGTGAAGTTTATCAGCATTTTCTGAATCGAGATTACCGGAAGGTTCATCCGCAAAAATTATTTTGGGATTATTCATCAGGGCACGAGCAACAGCGACACGTTGCTGTTCGCCACCAGATAATTCGGAGGGTTTGTGTTCAGCGCGCATTGAAAGTCCAACCTCTGATAAAAGTTCTTTCGCGCGTTTCATAGCTTCTTTCACCATCACACCGGAAATTAACGCCGGCATTGCCACATTTTCTATGGCGGTAAATTCTGGTAACAGGTGGTGAAATTGGAATACAAATCCAATCTTTTGATTACGAATGAGTGAAATTTCCTCATCACTGAGTGATTGTGTGTTTTTCTCCTCGAAAATTACCTCGCCGCTTGTCGGTCGGTCCAATAAACCCAACACATGAACCAGCGTACTCTTTCCTGCACCAGAAGGACCAACGATGGCTACAATTTCATTTTCAGCAATGGAGAGAGAAATACCCCTGAGAACATCCAACGATGTTTCTTTACCGGTGATGTACCTCTTTGTAATATTTGTCGCAGTTAATATCATTATTATTCCCAGCGAACGGCATCGGATGGTAGTAAATCAGCAGCACGTTTTGAGGGAACATATGAAGCTCCAAAACATAACAACAATGCTGCTAACGGCACAACGATAAAATCTGAAATTCGCATTTCAATAGGAATAGCAGGAATAATATAGACGTTCGGATCAAGCGCAAACAGATGAAAATGTATTTGCAATTGACAAATCCCAAAGCCTATTATCAACCCTAAAAGCGAACCAATACTACCAACAATCAAACCCTCAAATCGAAAAATAGCAAGGATATCTTTCCGACGGGCACCCATCGCTTTCAATATTCCAATGTCGCGCGTCTTTTCAATGACCGTCATTGTCAACGAACCCATTAAATTGAATGAGGCAACTCCAATAATCAATGCTAGAATAATAAATGCCATCCATCGCTCTATTTGCATCACCGAATACAAATCTTTGTGCAAATCATACCATGTCTGTACATTGAACGCTGAACCAAATCGTTCCGCTATTTTTTTCTTCTCCTGTTCTGAATCATCTATTGATGACAAACGGACATCGAAAC
>JBFMDF010000454.1:0-1731 GCA_040753935.1 Bacteroidota bacterium
GTTCCATAATAAGAAACCTTGCGAAGGTTTCTCTTTACAAGGAGGTTAGGTATGTTCAGGTTCTATTTACTGATAAATATAACTTTCGCAAGGTTTGGGTATCGAGAGTTTATTACTATTCGTTTGCAAAGGTGTCCGACACTTTAACGGTGCCGTGCATCTGTTCTTTATTCTTCTTCCGGTTCTGTGGCAATCATAAATTTTTGTGCACCGACTCCTTTTGCAATATCAATCACCTCCACTGCCTTTTGAAGCGAAACTTCCTGATCAGCGCGTATAATTACCACCTGTTCCCTGTCTCTATCCAGCAGTGGAATTAACCGTTGAGCAAGCGTGGATGTTGTAACTTCATCAGTATTCAGGTACAACTTGCCGCCTTGTGTAATGGTAATGACGGTCTGCCGATCGGCTTGAATATCCGATGTTTGCGCTTTCGGAAGTGCAACTTTAATTCCGGGAGAAGAGACAAATGATGATGAGAGCAAAAAGAAAATCAGCAACTGCAACACAATATCGGTAAGCGAAGCGTAATTAAAATTTGGTTGAATCTGATGTTTACGTTCGAATTTCATTACTCGTCCTTCGGCTCAAAAAAATCATCGTCGGCAAAGACAGTACGGATGGGATTCTTTTTCTTTTCGGGGGCTGATGGTGCAACGCCCGCTCTTTCTTCTTCACTCTGCCCTGATTTTACCAGACTGAGGAATTCTTCTGCGCTGTTTTCAATTTCAAACACAAACCTGTTCACTTTCGCCACGAAGAAATTGTAGAAATAAAGCGCCGGAATGCCGACCACAAGACCGAACGCTGTAGTCAACATTGCTTCCCAAATTCCTCCTGCCAGCACACTGGGATTCACATTACCGCCGAGTCGTTCAATAGTTTGAAATGCGGCAATCATACCGGTTACGGTACCGAGAAAGCCAAGCATCGGCGCTACACCTGCCATATTCGCCAATACCGACAGACGCTTTTCGAGGTGAAAGATTTCCTCTTTGCCCGCCTGTTCAATCGCTTCTTTCACTGCCTGCGCTCCATTCTTATAGTTGAGCACACCATGTTTCAAGATATTGCCAACGGGTGCCTTCACACTATTGCATGCTTCCACCGCGCTCATAATGTCGTTACGCGAAAGCGCTGCCCGTATTTTTGACATCAATTGTTTGGGATTGACGTTGGCTTGTTTGAGCAGGATGTATTTTTCAACAATCACTGCCACGGTGATGAGCGAACAGAGCAAAATCGGCCACATCACCATTCCCCCCTTCAGGAATAGTTCTAAGAGATTCATCCTTGGTTCCTTTTGCTAATTATTTCCCAACTTTGGCGATGAGCGGCATAGATTCGAGCATGTGTTCCATTTTTTCCATTTGTTCTTTCGCTGCCGCTTTTGTTTCAAAGTGTCCAATGCAGACACGGTAGTATTTTCCCAATGGCTCAACAAATGCATCGAAACCTGCATCGGCAAACGCTTGTGCCTGTTTGTTGGCTTTCTGCTCATCGGGCCAGGAAGAAATTTGAATGGTGTACATTCCGGTGCCCGTTACAACATGCTTTTTTGCCGTCGATACTTGCGCCTGTTGTTGTGCTGTTGCTTCCAGTCGTGTTAAATTTTCTTCCAGTGTTGTGTCGACAGCCGCTGGCGGTTCAACCACAGGTTCCTGAGTAACCGGTGGCGTTGTTTCTTCAACAGGCACATCGACAACAACCGGCGCCGCTTTTTTCTTTCCC
>JBFMDF010000455.1:0-1727 GCA_040753935.1 Bacteroidota bacterium
TGGATTAGACATTCATCTCGAAAGTTATGCGTGGAATTTTCCCTTTGCCGACTTTTTTGTTATTCTGAATTATACGATTAAAAATAAGAGCAATGATACCATTGATGGAGTGTACGTAGGTATCTGGCATGAGCCTGTTGTTCGGAATACAAAAGTAACGGGCAACCCGCGTAGTGCACCGGGATTCTATGGAAGAACGGCAATTGGATATGTAGATAGTTTACGAATGACCTATGCGTTCGACATTAACAGCAGTGATAATCCATCCTCAAATAATTACATCGCAATAAAACTTCTTGGTACAACGCCATTTCCACTGAAACGCGATTCGCTTGGTAATTTTACCACAGAACTACTCGACTCACTTGGTGATTTGGCAAAGAATACATACTTCAACGGTTGGCGTTTTTCCGGATCGGGTAGCGGCTCATATCTTTTTTACCCAGACATTGATCTTTCCGGTGAACTCTATCGAGGAAAATATCAACGGTTAGCCAATGCAACACCGTTAACTAAAGGACAAATTGAAACATTAGGAAGATTATCAACCCAGCCAAATTCGGAAGGATTGACAAATGTTGCTGGTACGTTTGGACTCTGTTGTTTGCTTTCAGTTGGTCCGTTCAAATCACTGGCACCCGGAGAGAGTATTCAGGTTGTATATGCTGTTATTGCCGCAAAAAAATTCGGCAACGATATTATGGCAAATGATTATAAGAACCCGACATTACGAAAAACGCTTTATTCGAATGCTACATGGGCTCAGCAGGCATACAATGGTGAAGATGTCAACGGAAATAATAAACTTGATCCGGGGGAAGATATTGTCAACATCGGAATACTGGATCGATTTATTCTTCCTCAACCGCCGCGCCAACCGAAAGTGCGGGCAGTAGTGGAAAATCAGCGTGTTACGCTCTACTGGGACAAAAATGAAGCTGAAGGGAGCGTTGATCCTATTTCACACAAAAAAGATTTTGAAGGGTATCGTATCTACCGATCATCTGCGGGAGTGGATATTAAGAATCCGGAAAACTTTCTTCTCTCAATGCAATTGGTCGGAGATTTTGATCGTGATGATGATTCAATTGGCTATAACACGGGGTTCGGAAGGATTAAACTTGATACGCCGAAAAAATTCGACGGCGATACAACCGAATACTGGTATCAATTTCCGCCGAAGAATGATCCAATCACCAGTTTAAATGGCTGGCAGTATTTATACGGTGTTTCCTCTTACGATCAGGGTGATTCGAATGTGGCAAGTTTGGAGAGTGCCAAAGTGATTAAGTTGGTTGTTCCTGGCACCCCCCCATCTCTAAAACCATCTGATGAAATAGGCGTCTATCCTAATCCGTACTATGTCAATGCCGCATGGGATTTTGGAACTGAACGTACACGAAAAATTTACTTTACCAATCTTCCGCCCCGTGCTCAAATAAAAATATTTACTCTCTCCGGCGATCTTGTTGCCGAACTACACCACAACGCGGCAACATACAATGGAAGCGGGATACATTGGTTTGATAACTTTACAACACTAGGTGTGTCGCCGCAAATGTCGGGTGGTGAGCACGCGTGGGATTTAATTACACGATATGATCAGGCAATTGCAACCGGCTTATATCTGTTCACGGTGAAAAACCTTGATACCGGCGAAATTAAACGGGGGAAGTTTGTGATTGTAAAGTGATTTTGCAGATACTGCTGGTCAGTGCTCAGTAACT
>JBFMDF010000456.1:0-1723 GCA_040753935.1 Bacteroidota bacterium
TGCGTTGTTGGTTGTTTCATGGTTGCACCCCTTTGTCTTCAATAACTGGTTCGGTTGCCGGAGTTTTTTGCCCGACCTCTTTTGCTTTGAGCGCTTTTTTATCTAACTGAACAGTCAAATATCGAATGATATTCTCATTCAGTTGATACTGACGTTCAAGTTTTGCAATAAGATCGCCCTGGGCTTTGAATTCAAACAACGCATAAAAGCCGTTGTTCTTCTTCTTAATGGCGTAGGCGAGACGGCGACGTCCCCACTTTTCGACAGCACGGATTTCGCCGTTATTTTTTTGAATGAAGTCTTTTATCTTCTCAATCTCCGCGTCAATTTGTGCATCTTCGAGCGTTGCATTGATAATGATAACAGACTCATAGATACGAGTATGTACCATTGTACCTCCTTTGGACATATGGCCCCGTCTGGTACGACGGAGCAGGTTGTATGTTTATTGTGTGGTTAACTGATCTCGGTTCTCACCGAGAGTGAAAAATCGTTTATTGTATACATTCATTGCTCGCGCAATTCCTTCCCGGACCCAGCAGATAAGTGCATCATCTATCCGTTGAAGCAACTGCGGCAAAAGTTTTTCTTCGTCTGGATCAAAACGCGTGAGCACATAATTAGCCATTACCTCTCGCGTATGATGCTCCGGCATTGAATTTCCGGCAACGCCAATCCGCAAACGGGGAATAAATTCGGATTGGAGGTGATAAATCACCGACGCCATTCCGTTATGCCCGCCGTCGCTCCCTTTTGCTCTGATTCTTAAGGTACCAAAAGGAATCTGAAAATCGTCGAAGACTACCATTACGTCATCAATGACGATATTATGTTTGTGCAACAGTTCGCGTACTGCTATACCGCTGTTATTCATGTAGGTTTGCGGCATTGCCAGCAGTACCTCAGATTCGTCAATCATTCCTTTGTTGCACTCATAGTATTCATTGCTGTCGAACGGTTGTGCAACGATTTTTTCACTGAGATGTTCAACAACTCTGAATCCGATGTTGTGTCGTGAAAAACGATACCGATTTCCAGGATTCCCTAAACCTACAATACATTTCACGATTGAGCGCCCCGCAGAAGGAAAAATTTCTTATCAAAGAACGTTACATACCATTACTTTTTTGCCGGAGCGGCTGTGGTTTCTTCACCTTCAGCCGGTTTCTTACCCTTTGCAATAACTTCAGGCTCTGCAGGTGCGGCGGCAGCTTCAGGTGCTACTGCCGGAGTTTCTTCCTTAATCACAGTCGGCGGAACTACGGCAACTACCGCAGCAGCCTCGTTGTCGAGAAGACGTGCGTTTGACAATGTAATGTCTCGTACGTGAATGGATTCGTTCATTTTCAATGCAGAGACATCCAATTCAATGTGCTCAGGAATATATTTGGGAAGACAGGCAACACGAACTTTATGAATGATGAATTGCAAAGTACCGCCATCTTTAACACCTTGCGGCGTTCCTTTCAAAATAACCGGGACTTGAACCGTCAATTCCTCGTTTTCTTTTACGCCTTGAAGATCAAAATGAATTGGTCGATCAGTAACAGGATCAAATTGAACATCGCGTAAGACACACGTTTTTGTTTCGCCGTTGTCCAATTGTAAGTTGATCAAATGTGTATCGGATGTATAGATCAACGGTTTCAACGCTAGTGGTGTTGTCGAAATACTGATGTTACTCTCACCGTGAGCATAGTACACACCGGGAATTTTTTCATTA
>JBFMDF010000457.1:0-1719 GCA_040753935.1 Bacteroidota bacterium
GGTCATTCCATTGAATGCAGAATTTGTGCGGAAGATACCGACAACAATTTTCTCCCATCTACAGGTACAGTTACTAATTATTATCCAAGCGAAGGACATGGCGTAAGAAATGATTCCGGCATACGTGCAGGAATGGAAATTTCCATGCACTACGATCCGATGATTGCCAAACTGATCGTTCACGCCAAGAGCCGTGATGAAGCAATTGCAAAAATGACGCGCGCGTTGACAGAGTATAAAATCAACGGAGTAAAAACTACGATACCATTCTGCCTCTTTGTAATGAATCATAACGATTTTGTTCAAGGAACGTACGACATCAATTTTGTAGAAAAAAATTATCGTTCAACTACAATACCATTAGATGAAAAGATGGCTGTTGCTATTCTGACTGCATACCGCCGCTATGCTCGAAATAATAAATCTATTTCATTTACTCACGGCAACAATAATACATCAAAATGGAAGTTGACCGCATTCAATGAATAACGCACTGTTCTATATCGACGATACACCATATACTTTGGAAGAACACGATGGCGGTGTGCGTTTGAATACTATATTCCATCATAGTGAGATTCACCAACTTTCAAAGGAAGAATACCTGGTCATTGTAGATGGTGAAACGTATCATGTCTTCTTTCATAGTAGCAACGGTACTTATGCAACAATAAATAATCGAACATTCAGAATAAAGGAGCATTCATTACGTGACCAATTGGCGGAACGGTTTCTGCAGAGTGCTGATGAACACGCACACAGTGTAACATTTAATGCGCCTATGCCCGGTTTAGTAACGAAAATTATTATTCATCAGGGAGCATCAGTGAACGAAGGAGATGGGATTCTTGTTGTTGAAGCAATGAAAATGGAAAATGAAATTAAAACGTTAAAAACAGGCATCGTTAAAAAAATTTTTGTACAAGAAAAACAAACGGTTGAAAAGGGTGATCCGCTATTTACTATTGAATGATTCCTTTACCATCTATCCTGATGAACAAACTTTATGAAACAATTTGAAGAACCTACTGTTACCAAAGAACTTGCCTTGCAACATGGTTTGACAGAAGATGAATATGAAAAAATACTCTCAATCCTTGGCCGGCTACCAACATACACCGAACTTGGCATCTACAGTGTCATGTGGAGCGAACATTGCAGTTACAAAAATTCAATAGCACAACTAAAAACCCTTCCCCGTTCAGGCAAACGTCTTCTTGTCGGTGCCGGCGAAGAAAATGCCGGACTCGTTGATATCGGCAACGGACTAGCCGTTGCCTTTAAGATTGAAAGCCACAACCATCCTTCAGCGGTTGAACCGTATCAAGGCGCCGCAACAGGAGTTGGAGGCATCATGCGTGATATTTTTACAATGGGTGCCCGACCGATTGCCGCATTAAATTCATTACGCTTTGGAGATATCAACGATAAACAAACAAAATATCTTCTCAAAGGAGTGGTGAAAGGAATTGGTGATTACGGCAATAGTTTTGGTGTACCAACTGTTGCCGGTGAAGTTTATTTCGACCCCTGCTATCAAACAAATCCTCTTGTCAATGCAATGTCGGTAGGAATCGTTGAACATCGGCATGTTGCTTCGGCTATTGCCAAAGGGGAAGGGAATGTAGTAATGATTGTTGGTTCGGCTACCGGGCGGGACGGAATTCATGGAGCAACATTTGCCTCGGAAGAAATTTCGGAAGATTCAGAATCAAAACG
>JBFMDF010000458.1:0-1713 GCA_040753935.1 Bacteroidota bacterium
TGCGTATTAAGAAATTGAAATTTTGGAAACTACTAATTAACAAGAGTTGATACTATGGCGTTAATAGATGTTGTGATGCCCCAAATGGGCGAAAGCATTGCCGAAGGAACGATTTCCAAATGGCATAAAAAAGTTGGCGATAAGGTTGCTAAAGATGAGATATTGTTGGAGATTAGCACCGACAAAGTTGATTCGGAAATCCCGTCGCCGGCAGGCGGAGTGATTGCGGAGATTTTATTTCCCGAGCAAACAACTGTGGCAGTTCATACTGTTATTGCACGAATCAATAGCGATGTGAATGCGTCGGTCACACCATCGCCTGTTTCAACACCAGAACCCGCACTTCAGCAACCACAGTCCGTGAACAGTGCTGTTGAAACTGCTTCTTCAAAGAGTGCTGTTTCCAACGGATCGTTGATTGATGTTGTCATGCCGCAAATGGGCGAAAGTATTGCCGAAGGAACAATCACCAAATGGCACAAAAAAGTGGGTGACAACGTTGCCAAAGATGAAACACTCCTTGAAATCAGCACCGACAAAGTTGATTCAGAAATCCCATCACCTGCGGCTGGTGTTGTAGCAGAGATTTTATTTCCTGAACAAACGACCGTTAGTGTTCACACAGTTATTGCGCGAATTTCGACAAGCGGACAAATTTCTGTTTCACCGGCAAAATCTGCAGTAGCGCAAACTTTTTCGCAATCGCAGACAACAATTCGAGAACCGGAACGCGTGGAAGCAAAAGTTCAATTGCTGAAACAAGAACAGACGACTTCAGGTCGATTTTATTCACCGCTGGTGTTGAATATTGCGCGAGCGGAACATATTTCAATGTCAGAACTTGAACAAATTCCCGGCACCGGTTCGGGCGGACGTGTGAGTAAGAAAGATATTCTTGCATACGTTGAACAAAAAAAGAGTGGAAAAACTGTGGTGCCAACCTCATCATCGTATCAGCCGTCGAAACCTGCTCCGCCAATTACTTATCCTGCAGGAAGGGTAGAGATTATTAAAATGGATACGATGCGCAGAGCCATCGCGGAACATATGGTGAGAAGCAAACACACCTCGCCGCACGTTGGTTCTGTGTCTGAGGCGGATGTAACGAACATTGTCAAGTTCCGTGAAAGATATAAAACGGCATTTGAAAAACGCGAAGGGTTCAAACTTACCTACACGCCGTTTTTCCTCGACGCAGTGGTGAAAGCGTTGAAAGATTATCCGATGCTTAATTCGTCTGTTGATGGTGACAATATTATTATCCGGAAAGATATCAATCTTGGCGTGGCCGTCGCCTTGGACAACGGATTGATTGTTCCGGTCATCAAAAATGCAGATCAGAAAAATCTTGTTGGATTGGCGCGTTCGTTGAATGACCTTGCTACCCGCGCCCGGAGCAAAAAATTAGTACCAGATGAAGTAACGGGAGGAACATTTACCGTTACCAATCCCGGCGGCTTTGGTAATCTTTACGGTTTCCCAATCATCAATCAGCCGCAAGTGGCAATACTCGGTGTTGGAGCGATTAAGAAACGTCCGGTGGTGATTGACGATGCGATTGCAATACGTTCGATGGTGTATATTTCCATGTCGTACGACCATCGCATTATCGACGGCGCGTTAGGCGGATTGTTTATGCAGAAGGTAGTGTTTTATTTAGAAAATTTTGACGTGAACCAAGCCATATAATATGGAAATTATTATTCAAGAACT
>JBFMDF010000459.1:0-1709 GCA_040753935.1 Bacteroidota bacterium
TCCTGGCTGTTTGCTGTTGCTCGAAACGAGATATTGATGACTGCACGACGGAAGAAAATTTTGTCTATGGAAAGATTTGAAGAAGATGAAACAGTTTGTGATATAATTTCGCCGCTGCAGTTCACCATCAATTCGGAATTACAAGAGATTATTCAACAGGCAATTCAACTATTGAAACCTGCCTATCGTGAGGTGTACTTGTTGCGTGAGATAGAAGGATTGTCATACGAAGAAATTGCGAAAGCAACGGAATCAACCGTGAGTGCAATAAAATCAAAATTATTCAAAGCACGCATGGCGTTAAACGACCTGCTTGCCTCATATGTAAAGGAAAAACGATGATGAACTGCCAAACGAGCAAAAAACAGATCAGCCAATTGTTAGATAATGAACTTTCAAACGAACTTTTGCAGCCGCTCTTCCACCATCTTAGCGGATGTGAAGGATGCAGAAGTTTTTTTGTTCAAGCACAAACAATCCATGACAGTGCTAGGAAAATAGTCTATATACAAGCGCCGGAAGTACTCGATCAAAAATTTGCGGTACTGGGTATGGAATCACAGCCAAAGGTAAAACGAATCACGCTATCAACTTCTTCGGCGATATTATCTGGATTCGTAATCTGTCTGATGAGTCTGGTATTGTTTGCGTTCCTTTCAAATATATACGCCGATGTACAGCAAGCGGAGTATCAGCACATGATTAATTCGTTGATGTACGAACGATTCCAATAAACGGAGTACAACATGAGTATACGGTGGAAATATTTTGTGCGTTTGTTTTTGAGCCTGTTTGTTTTTGTTTTTATCATCAGTGTCAATCGAAACTGGATTCGCATTATCGGCATTGAGTGGATTTCTCAATACTCTACACCAGAGAATGAACCAGTCACACTCGTCACAACTCTTCTTCTGGTTACCGGATGTTGTATAGTGTTTTATCAATTTGTGCAGTTGGCGTTGTACATTATCAGCCTCGGAAAACCAGCCAATCATTTGAGTCATCGGTTTGTGAACGACGGACTGTTTACTGCATCCTACCGGTTATACAACGAAAGAGTTTCGGAGATGAAACAGAGATACATTTCTCTTGTAGTATGTGGACTGTTGATTTTTTCTTTTGTCTATGGTATTTCTGCGTTGAGACTTTTCAGCAACAAAGAGACCATTTTTCTCACCATGCCGTACTTTTGGGACTTGCACAACCGCTCTGTCTTCGGACAATACAGTGGACCAGAGGGGTACAAGAGGTATTTGCAAGATGAACCTGTTCGCTATTTTAATTTTATGACCGAGGATAATAATACCGATAAGTATTTGCGCGATTTGTATACAATTGCCAGAGATTTAAAGGATGCAGGGGCGAAAGTAGTAGTTGCCGACAGACCGACTGGTTTTTATGCGGGAGACAAAGCAATGTTTAAGAAGATTGATTCGTTGGGCATCGTTGTTTGGGGTGAACAATCGCCTCATTGGTCGGTAAAATATTATTCGAAGAAAGAATTTACCCCCCTTGAGAGATTTGAAACGCATGTTGGCTATTCGGTCGAAAATGACCCGTCGAAACCTGTACTTTTTCAGCGTATTCTTCGCTGGTATCCTTTCAGGAAGATTGCAATGAGCACGCGATATCAAACAGAAAGCGACATCGCTTTGTGGGTTGCAAAAAAATATTTTAACATGCCCGATTCTGTAGCGCCGATTGTCGGC
>JBFMDF010000460.1:0-1693 GCA_040753935.1 Bacteroidota bacterium
GTCGCGCAAGCATTGTTTTTCCTGAACCCGGCGGTCCAATCATGATGATGTTGTGCCCTCCGGCGGCAGCAACTTCCAACGCCCGCTTTACATTCTCCTGTCCTTTGACATCGGAAAAATCTGCAGTGTATTTTTGATCAACGGAAAATACCTCGCGCATGTTCACTCGTAACGGTACCGCTGAACTTTTTCTGTCCAAAATATCAACAGCATCGGCAAGTGTTTCTACGCCATACACATCAATTCCTTCTACCATTGCCGCTTCTTTGGCATTTGATTCGGGAAGAATCATACCGCGGATTCCTTTCTTCTTCACTTCAATAGCAATAGGAAGCACCCCATGAATGGGACGAAGTGAACCATCCAATGCCAATTCGCCAAGAATGACAAATTCTTTTAACAAATCGATACTCACCTGTCCGCTTGATGCCAGCATTCCGATGGCAATAGGAAGATCGTACGCTGAACCCTCCTTTTTTACATCGGCAGGGGCAAGATTGATGGTGATGCGCTTATTCGGATAGATGAATGCTGAGTTCTTTAACGCAGAGGCCACTCGTTCACGGCTTTCCTTAACGGCATTATCAGGCAAGCCGACCATAAAAAAATTAGGAACGGTGTTTTCGATGTTTGTCTCAATTTCGATGAGATAGGCATTAATGCCGTACGTTGCTGCGGAGAAAACTGTGGAGAGCATTATGACTAATCTGAATTAGAAAATGATGCAGGAATATATTCAGTGTGAGCGAAAGTGTCAAGTTACTTGCAACCTTCGCAAGGTTATCATGCCTTACTTTACGGATGCTAATGCTGCTTTTAACACATCCGCGCTGCTTAGCAATAATTTCTTCTCATCATCACTCATAGAAATTCCTATATTGCCTATAACTCCATCGCCTCCTACCAACCGCGGAAGTGACAAGGCAACACCATACTCATCAATCGTCTCGCTCACCGTTAAAATTGCACGTTGATTTCGAAGAATGCGTTCGGTAATATTTGCCAACACGGCACCGATACCGTAGTATGTTGCGCCTTTCCCTTGAATGATATGGTAGGCCGCCTTCCTTACACGTTCAGAAATTTTTTCGCGAATTGCATCAGACCATTCAACATTTCGTGCGGCGCAAAATTCATGAATCGGCATTCCTGCCACTGTTGCGCTACTCCATACGATAACTTCGCTGTCGCCATGTTCGCCGACAACATAGCCGTGAACGTGGTGAACATCAACACCGACATGCTCTGCAACTAAAGCGCGAAAGCGTGCAGTGTCCAGTGTCGTTCCGGAACCGAGGACCTTTCCTTTTTGTACTTTCGCAATTCGTTCCGTAATGGTAGTTAAAATATCAACGGGATTTGTTGCAACGAGGATAACAGCGTTCGGTTCTGCTTCCACTATGTTTGGAATAATAGATTGAAACACACTGACGTTACGTCCAATCAAATCGAGCCGGCTTTCGCCGGGGCGCTGATTGACACCGGCGGAAACAATAACAACTTTTGCTCCTTTCAGATCATTATATGTACCCGCTGATACAAGTACCGGATGTGAAACAGGAGTTGCATGCTGAATATCGTCTGCTTCGGCTTCTGATTTTGCACGGTTGGCATCAATCAAAACAAGTTCTCTGCAGGAATTGCGAAGCACCATTGCGTAACCGGTTGCAGAACCGACAAATCCTGTTCCAAT
>JBFMDF010000461.1:0-1688 GCA_040753935.1 Bacteroidota bacterium
AAATTTAGGAGAGGGGGAAAATGAGTTGGGAAAGTAAAAAATAATATACGCGGCAACAACAAGTGAACATAGGAAACAACCGGCAACGACCTGTATTGTTTTTTTATGTATTCTTTTTCCGTTCACTCATTGCCTCGCGCTCAAGTTTGCGTGATTCGTCAATGATACGTTCAAACAACCGACGTAATGCAACATTATCCAGTGGACCACGATTGTGTTTCATGATATTTTCCAGCACCTCCTTCTCTCGTTGCGGAGAGTACGCATCCAATCCTAACTGCTGCTTAATCTTCCCGATTTCGTCGGCGTAGCGTGCGCGTTCATTGAGCAACTCGACAAGTTTTTTGTCGATTTCATCAATCTTATCCCGCCAATGTTCAATGGTTGACATTCGTTATCTACACCAATGACGTGAAAAAAGTTGTGGCTGACAACACCGCTTCATCGACATTCTTTTTTCCTTCCATCGATTGCAGTAATGCAGAGCCGATAACGGCGCCATTGGCAATCTTGCAAATTGCCGACACCTGATCTTTGCTTTTAATACCAAAACCCACAACAAACGGTTTCGTTGTATTCTTCTGAACTCGTGAAAGAAATGGACCAAGTTCATCGTCCAGAGAATTTCTCGCCCCCGTTACTCCGGTCACTGAAACACAGTACGTAAAATCAGTCGATACCTCATCAATAAAACGAATTCTCTCTACCGGCGTCGTCGGCGCAATGAGAAACACATTGCTGATAGAATACTTCTTCGACAGTATTCTGTACTCTTCACTCTCATCGGGAAGAAGGTCGGGAATGATTAAGCCGTCTACGCCAGCCTGGTTGGCATCGGATAGAAATTTTTCCATACCGTAGTGGAGCAGTGAGTTAACATAGCCCATGAGAATAAATGGAATGTCTGTTTTCTTCCTTGCTTCCTTCACTAATTCAAATACTTTGGGTACGGTTACTCCGTTTTTGATTGCCACCTCCGACGAATGTTGAATCGTCGGACCATCGGCAAGTGGATCGGAAAACGGAATGCCGATCTCAATCAACGACGCGCCGGCAGATTCCAGCGCACGAAGCAGAGGCACGGTTGTTCCCTGTACCGGAAATTCTGGTGTAATGTAGGGAATAAGTGCTTTTTTGTTTTGTGAGTGTAATTGTTGAAATGTTTGAGAGATTCTGTTCATATCCTTCGGACAGGTCAGCCGTACGGGCGGCTTTCCAATTCTAAGTTTGCAACTGCAGTTGCATCTAACGGTGAAAACATCTGTCGTAAAAATTTTCTATATCCAACTTCGGCAATCATCGCGCCATTGTCTGTACAATATTCAAGTTTTGGAATAAAGAGATGAAAGCCGTTCTTTTCTGCTTCCTGTTTCATCCTTTGTCTCAATAAAGAATTTGCTGAAACACCCCCTGCAATGGCAACATCGTTCACGCCGAATTTCTTCGCCGCCGAAATCGTTTTCTGCACCAACACATCAACCACCGACGCTTGAAAACTTGCACATATATCAGCACGTAACTGATCGGCAATGTCCACATTCCGCAGATGATGATCGCGCAAGTAATACAACACAGCAGTTTTAATGCCGCTGAAACTGAAATGAAAATCATCATCAGTTGCGTACGGGCGCGGAAAATTAATCGCCGACGGATTCCCCTGTTTTGCCCAACGATCAATCTGAGGACCG
>JBFMDF010000462.1:0-1681 GCA_040753935.1 Bacteroidota bacterium
CTCCGAACCGCGTGACGGAAGCGGTGGAGCGGTGGCAACCTATGCACCCTTTTTTATTGTCTGTTCAATTACCAATACCTACGAAGAAACTTTCCAGGATATTATCACCCCGAGCGGAACGCTTGAGATACTCTTACCAGGAAACAATTCGATCAAGAGTACTTCATTGGTATCGCCTACCGACATCATTCCAAGTTCACACTACAATGATTTAACCGGTATGTTAACGCTCGATCCGCGTCAAAAACTGTACTTCAGAATAAAAGCGGAACCGAAACTCTCTTCGGGATTTTATCTCCATAAATATGCAACTGAATCGAATGTTACAATTTTCGCCAGCAGGTATTACATCCTCAAAACATATCAACCGTTAACGCTTCTGGCTCGTTTCAGTGTTCAGCTGTCACAGCAACTTCCGGCAATTACTACAGAAGAAAAACCTTTCAGCGTAAATCTTAAAGGCAGGTTTCCATTTTCGCCCTAAGTGAAAAACACAACCAACAATGAAAACGACCCTCTTCACACTTGTGCGAAATACTTCATCTTCGTCTTTCGCCATCTGTTTCCTTCTACCGCTGACGATGTTTGCCGGCACATTTGGCATTCTTGAAGGAACAGTATTGGACAGAGACAATCATCAGCCTATTCCGGGGGCAACTATCGTCATTACCCAAACACAACAAGGCAAAGTAACAGATGCTGAAGGACGATTTGTGATTTATACTGTTCCTGCCGGAAAATATACCGTTCGTGTCATGATGATCGGCTATCGACCCGTCGTATATGAAAATGTAGAAATCACTGCCAATTTACGAACAACATTGAAAATTGAGATGGCCCCTTCGGCGGTTGAACTTTCCGAAATAGTCGTACGGGCCGAACGACCGCTAATTCAAAAAGATGTTATTGGAACAATGCATACGGTTTCCGCTCTCGAATTCAAAACTCTTCCCATTACCAATCCGCAAGATGTGCTTGCATTTAAGCCTGGTACCACGCTTGAAGGAAATGTTCGCGGAGGAAAGACATCAGAAGTTGTGTATTTCATTGACGGATTGCCGGCACAAGATGTGTTGCAGGGAACATTTGGCGCCGATATCCCTACAAGTTCAGTGGTCGAATTAACATTTCAAACGGGAGGATTTGAAGCTGAATATGGGAATGCACAGTCTGGTATTGTCAACATCGTAACTAAGTCGGGTAGTAACGAATCGGAAACAATGGTACGTTTCCTTAAAGACAATTGGGTTGGCGGTACTGAACACAATCAAGAGACCGAAGCCGAACTTGCTTTCAGTGGACCGTTGCTTCGTGATAAACTTTTTTACTTTGTATCGTCAACTTACAATCAAAACGGAACACGCTGGTGGCTTGATTTTCAGAAATTTTATCCGCTCCCCATTGCAACAACATTCAGCGGATTCGGCAAAATTGATTATTTGGTGGATCCGTCGATGAAGTTAAGTACCCAACTGTTGTATTCGTACAAAGATTGGCGGGAATATGAATTCAGTTGGCGATTTAACCTGGACGGCTTGCCGTTGCAACGACGGGAGGTTATACGATCTTCTTCAAACTTCACTCACACTATTTCTGAAAAAACGTACTACGATATTCGATTTAGTATCTACCAGAATCATTTTCGTATCGGTCCTGATGAAAGAACGATATTCGACCCGGG
>JBFMDF010000463.1:0-1661 GCA_040753935.1 Bacteroidota bacterium
CAATGCCGGCGCGAAAGGATTGTCGCAACCGATGCTGATGAGCGATAATACTATGACGATTGCCGTTTTCACTTTGCAAATTGGCCGTTCAGTTCACTCCAACTGGAATCTTTATTCGTTTCAAAATCTACCCAGCGGTAAATCATCCAAATATCGTTTTTATTGCGCGACATGTATAACTCGCTACGACCAACAAACTGTGTGGTGATGCCCGGGCGATGATGAGGAACGAACAGTGAATAGTGAATAGTGTACACGGCCGAATCTGATTGATACGTGACGATCTTCGGCGGCGTCGTTAGTCCGAATTGAATAGAAGATGAACCGACAGCCGTAACGATGTTTCTGAAGTAATCGACTTCTGCCGACTTGTTCCACGTCGGAAAAATTGCAGCATAGCGAGCGGCGGCTGATTGATTCGGGATGAATGAGAACGGCAGACGATGCGTAGTGGTATCAGAAAACAATTTTTCATACTCCACAATGTTTTTCTGCTGCAGCGATGTTTGGAAATTGCTGAACAACGCCTCCATTGTTGACGGCGGCGGCAACGATTGATTGTCGGTAATTGGGTTTTCAGGTTCGCGGGTATTGAACAAATTACACGACAGCAGGAACAGAGTGCAGACTACCGCGGTGCCGTATAGTGTTCTATAACGCAACACGTCCCTCCAGTGCGCGGGAGAGCGTTGCTTCGTCGGCAAATTCGAGATCACTGCCGATTGGCAACCCGCGCGCAATGCGAGTTACTTTGATGGATAATGGTTTCAGTAATTTGGCAAGATACAGCGTCGTTGTTTCGCCTTCAACATTTGGGTTGAGAGCAAGAATAATTTCATCAATCTCGTCTGTTAACCGATTCAACAGTTCTTTCACTTTCAACTCTTCCGGTCCGATTCCGTCTAGTGGAGAAAGCGCGCCGCCCAACACGTGATAGAGTCCGTTGAACTCATGAGTTTTTTCTACAGCGATGACATCATTCGGTTCTTCCACAACGCAAATCACTCGTCTGTTTCTCTTCGGGCTTGAGCAGATTGCACACGGGTCGCTTTCGGTGATATTGCAGCAGGTAGAACAATAGATGACTTTGTCTTTGACATCAACCAGCGCTTTGGCAAATGCGGCAACCTCTTCGCGCGGCATTTTCAGCACATGCATAGCAAGCCGTTGTGCGGTTTTACGGCCGATGCTGGGTAACTGCGCAAATTCTTCTATTAACTGTTCGATGGATTCTGATGTGTAAAGCATAATGGTTAATGACAAAGACACACATGCACGAAATGATTGTTCACTTTTTGCGGCTTCGCGTGCTTGTGTCTATACATTTGGTAAGTTCAATCCGGGAATATTCGGCAACATCCCGCTGGTAATTTTTTTCATTTCTTCCTGTGCCAGTTGCTGAGATGCTTCGAGCGCTTTGTTGACGGCGGCTACGATCAGGTCTTCCAACATTTCCGCATCGTTCAAATTGATGGCATCTTTTTCAATTTTGATTTGTAAAATTTGCTGTTTGCCGTTGGCTGTTACTTTTACCATGCCGCCGCCGCTTTCTGCCGTAACGGTTTTTGCCGCAAGTTCTTCCTGCACTTTTGCCATCTGCTGCTGCATCTCTTGCGCCTTTTTCATGACATCCTGAATATTCCCGAGTCCTGGTATTTTCA
>JBFMDF010000464.1:0-1654 GCA_040753935.1 Bacteroidota bacterium
GCGCCGTTGTAGACCACTTTCACTGCACCAATATCTTTTCCAACAAGTTCGAGTGCATTGAGCAACCCCGCCGCTGAAATAATCGCCGTACCGTGCTGATCATCATGGAAGACAGGTATATTCATTGTGCGACGCAGTTCTTGTTCTATTTCAAAACACTCCGGCGCTTTAATATCTTCAAGATTAATGCCGCCGAACGTCGGTTCGAGCATTTGCACGCATTTGATGATATCCTGTGGATCTTTGCTACGCAATTCAATATCAAATACATCAATATCTGCAAACCGTTTGAATAGGAGCGCTTTCCCTTCCATCACAGGTTTTCCCGCTTCGGGACCAATATCGCCGAGACCAAGTACTGCCGTGCCGTTGGAAACGACAGCAACAAGATTTCCTTTTGCTGTGTATTGATAGACGTCGTCAACGTTTTTATGAATTTCCAAACATGGTATGGCTACGCCGGGTGTATAGGCCAGCGACAAATCGCGCTGTGTAGCACACGGTTTGGTGAGAGAAATTTCCACTTTTCCTTTTCGTCCGGAGCTATGATATTCTAAGGCATCTTCTGGTCGTATTTTCATAAATTACCTCATTGTCATTGGTTAGTTGTCGATTTGTTTCAAGAGTGTTGCAGTATTGTAGCATTGTTGAACGGGAAATAGTAGTATTGCAGTGAATACCATTGCCATATTTCATATCTAAAGAGGAATTTTCATCCTCACTCTCCATTCATTCGTTCCTTGTAAATTCGGGCTGACTTCAAAATTATACAACGCGGCATCAACATAAGCATCCAACACATTCAGAAGGTAGGTAATGGCCAAGTACCACCCAAAAAGATTACGCTGATTTTTGTAAAAATCTCGCGTGCCGCGATAATTTTCCGCCAACTTCAGCAAAGACGATTTTTTGCCGGCATCGGTGGTCGTATCGGCTATGAATAGCGTCTGCTCATACTCAGAACGTGTTTGGCGGTACAAACCATCTTGGTTTTTATAGACCGAATAGAAGTAGTATCCGAATCCCCATACCACAGGCGTCTTCCAGTATGATTCGTTATAGATCTGACCTGTACCGGGCACAATCATGGAAGCAAGCGTTGCTATTGTAGTATTTTTCCCTTCACGGATTGTCGTATCGACTGGAGATAATGATGCGGCAATGAGTGAATCTTCACTAATGTTGAGAAAAGTGTCTTGAGAAGCAACGAGAAAAACCGGCGTTGAAATTGTTGCCGGCTGTTTCACGTTCTGCTGGGCGGAAATAAAATTCGTTAGAACGATACATCCCAACAGCAGTGTCCGAATGGAAGTTTTCATTTATGGAATCAGTGCCACCACCTCAATTTCCACCAGTGCGTCTTTGGGAAGGCGTGCCACTTCAACGGTAGAACGTGCAGGCGAAGATTCCCCAAAATACTGCGCATAGACTTCATTCATAGCGGCAAAGTCGTTGAAGTTTTTCAGATAGACGGTTGTCTTCACAACGTGCTTCAAATCCGTATGCGACGCGATGAGAATGGCTTTGATATTTTCACACACTTGTTTAGTCTGTTCTTGAATGGTTGTGCCTACCATAGCACCAGTGGTGGGATCAAGCGCAATTTGACCTGCCGTGAAAAGAAGTTGTCCCTGCACCGCAACAGCTTGGTTGT
>JBFMDF010000465.1:0-1646 GCA_040753935.1 Bacteroidota bacterium
CGAGATCGTTCAAATCCTGACGAATTACGGGTTTGTTGGTCGGAATGACAACAACATCCAATTTATAGATGTCAAAGAATTCAGCGGCTTCCGTTTCAGCCGTACCAGTCATCCCTGCCAATTTTTTATAGAGACGGAAGTAGTTTTGCAGTGTAATGGTCGCCAGTGTTTGCGTATCGCGTTCAACCTGCACTCCTTCCTTTGCTTCAATTGCCTGATGCAATCCATCTGAATAACGCCGACCGTGCAAAATACGTCCGGTAAATTCGTCAACAATCTGCACTTTGCCGTCTTCCGTCACGACGTATTCAACATCTTTTTCGTACAACGAGTACGCTCGAAGTAACTGGCGAACAGTATGAATTCTGTCGCTTCGTTCTGCGTAGATTTTATTTAATTCGTCTTTTTTCTGTTGCTTTTGCTCAAACGTTAACGACGAATCGCCTTCCAGTGCACTCATTTCTGTAGCGATGTCCGGCAGAATGAACATATCTTTATCCATTCCGCTGGCAAGGAATTCTCGTCCTTTCTCCGTCAAATCGATCGAATGACTTTTTTCATCAATGGAATAGTACAACTCGTCGTCAATTTCGTGCATTCGCTTGTTCTGTTCCGCCATGTATTCAGCTTCGGTCTGAAGCATCAACTTCTTCGGCGTCCCTTCGGCAAAGAGTTTTGCCAGTTTTTTATTCTTTGGATCACCGCGATGGGCGCGCAATAACAAAACTCCGGCTTCTTTTTCTTTCCCTTCCGCCAGTAGTTTTTCCGCTTCAGCGACAATGCGTGCAACAAAACTTTTCTGCGTGTTTACCAGTCGTTCAACTCGTGGTTTCATCTCGTTGAATTTATGATCATCGACTTCCACTGGTCCGCTAATGATCAACGGTGTGCGTGCTTCATCAATCAACACGGAATCGACTTCATCCACGATAGCGTAGTAATGGCCGCGCTGCACCATTTCATCTGCCACATGCACCATGTTGTCGCGAAGATAATCAAAGCCGAACTCATTGTTTGTGCCGTACGTGATATCGCAATTGTATTGCTCACGGCGTACAAAGGGATTCTGATTCTGCACGATGCAGCCGACGGTCATTCCATGAAATTGAAAAATTTTTCCCATCCACTCACTGTCGCGGCGGGCAAGGTAATCGTTGACAGTCACCAGGTGGACACCGCGTCCGGCAAGCGCATTCAGATACATTGGTGCAACGGCAACGAGTGTTTTTCCTTCACCGGTTGCCATCTCTGCAATTTTTCCCTGATGAAGTACGATACCACCCATTAACTGCACATCGTACGGCACCATGTCCCACTTCATCTTATGTCCTACCACATCCCATTCCTGACCGACTAAACGACGACATGTTTCTTTTACCACCGCAAATGCTTCGGGGAGAATTTCGTCCAGCGTTTCTTGAATAATTTCGTACTCCTGCTTCTCCAGGGACTCAATCTCGTTAAACAGTTCTTCGCGCTTTTGTGGATCGGTTTCGGATGACAATTGCGACTGGTACACAGTGATTTGCTCTCGCACGTCTTTTATTGCGTTAGCAATTTTTGCCTTGAACTCACCGGTCTTTGCCCGCAATTCATCATCTGTCAACGATTGCAACGTTGCATAGATCGCATTGATTTCTTGAACA
>JBFMDF010000466.1:0-1638 GCA_040753935.1 Bacteroidota bacterium
TGCCGCAGACGGCGAGAATTTTGCTCTATTGACTACATCATCAACAGTTGAATCAGGTATAGGAATAAAATGATTGTCGTAACTGGCGGCGCCGGATTTATTGGGAGCGCCATGGTGGCAAAGTTGAACGAGAAGAAAAGGTGAATATGCTTTCGTTCACTGAAATTTGCGAAAAGATCCGGCGAAATGAATATCTTATTTCAAAACATGGTGATGACGAACGCTTGAATGACAACATTTCGATCAGTGAACTTGAAGAGGCAATCCTTAACGGAAGAATTCTTGAAACTTACTCGGATACAGGAAGGGGTGAGAGTTGTTTGATTGCAGGATTCTCTCAGTCAGGAAAACCAATTCACACTGTGGTTGGTGAACGAAATAATCGAGTAGTTATTGTTACGGTGTATATACCAACACCGCCAAAATTTAAGAACGTATTTGAAAGAGGTACGTGATGAACACAGTATGTCAATTTTGTGGGAATAAGAATTTTTCAAAAAAGAATGTCCAGTACATTTATCGGAAAGAGGGACAGATTTTACTCTTTAACAACGTTCCGGCTGAAGTCTGTGATTTTTGTGGAGAAGAATATTTTGATGCTGAAAGTCTGAAAAAGATTGAGCGCGAAGCGGAACAAATCCTTACTTTCAAAAAGAAAGCTCGCAAAAGTATGGATGTTCCTATTCAAGAATTCACGGAGATTGCATAATGATTGTCGTAACTGGCGGCGCAGGATTCATTGGGAGCGCCATGGTCGCAAAGTTGAACGAGAAAAACATCAACGATATTCTTGTTGTTGACGAACTCGGAACATCAACAAAATGGAAAAATCTTGTCGGTAAGAAATATACCGACTACCTCCACAAAGATCATTTTCTCGATGCGTTGCTTGGCGAGCGTCTTCCAAAGATTGACGCAATCATCCACATGGGAGCAAACTCCTCCACCATGGAAAAAGATGTTGAACACCTGATGGAAAACAATTATCGCTACACACGTGTGCTTGCCGAGTGGGCGATAAGAAAAAAAGTCCGTTTCATCTATGCCAGCAGCGGCGCAACGTATGGAGATGGTTCGTTGGGATTCAGCGATGACGACGAAACTACAAAGCAATTGAAACCGCTCAACGCCTACGGTTATTCAAAACATATCTTCGATGTATGGGCGTTGCAGAACCACCATCACCATAAAATGGTCGGCATTAAGTTTTTCAACGTCTTTGGTCCGAACGAATACCACAAAGGTGAAATGAAAAGTTTGGTCTGCAAAGCCTATTACCAAATTCAGGAAACGGGAAAAATCAAACTGTTCAAATCATACAAACCGGAATATAAGCACGGTGAACAGGTACGGGATTTTGTGTATATCAAAGATTGTACTGATGTGCTTTGGTGGTTATTGAATACGCCGAAAGTCAACGGCATCTTCAATCTCGGTACAGGCAAAGCGCGAACGTGGAACGATCTTGCCAAAGCAATTTTTGCCGCCTTGGGTCAATCGCCAAGCATTGAATATGTTGAAATGCCGGAAGAAATTCGGGCGGCCTATCAATACCGCACAGAAGCAGAAACGAAGAAACTATTTTCAGCGGGCTGTCCGGTGCAATTTCGCTCGTTGGAAGAATCGGTAAAAGATTAT
>JBFMDF010000467.1:0-1627 GCA_040753935.1 Bacteroidota bacterium
AGGGGAATTTATAAATCAACAAATTTGGGTATTACGTGGGGTTCTATTTCGTCGAACCTGCCACAACAAGGCATTGAAATGTTGAGTTTGACGATCAATCCGGACAATAATCAAGAAATGTTTCTTGCAACAGTCTTCAGCCAAACTGAAGGGAGTGCTTTCAGGCTCTTTAAGACGACAAACGGTGGCTTTGCGTGGGATTCATTGAACCAGCGATTACCGGTGTATGATGTTGAATATGACCGATACGATAGAAAACGCTTAGTCGCCGTAGGTCCGGGAGGAATTTTCGGGACGAAGGACGGCGGTGTGAATTGGAATATTCTGTGGCCTCCCTCACTGCAGAATCCATTTTTTCTACTCGGTTCACATGCAAAGGATGCAAACATTTATTATTCAGGGAGCAGGCGAGGTGTGTGGAGGATTCAGATTGAGGATCGTCCAAAACTTGAATCCGATTCGCTATACTATTTTGGAAGTCTTCTTTTAGGAAACGACACAACGCTCTCCATTACCGTTAGCAATAAAAACGGTCTGCGCAATGTTATTGTGTACTTTGCAGGGATAAGCGATACGAACAATTTCCAATATCTCGGTCCGTCAACCTTTACTCTTGCGGCAGGGGATACGATAACAGTTGTAGTGCAATATAAGCCGCAGGTAGCAGGACTTCGTTCAGCAGTGCTTCGGTTCATTTCATCGGATCCGTCTGTTGGAGTGTTGCAAATTCATCTTCGCGGACATTCGTTTGAGCGATATTCATTCGAAAAGTTTACGTATGATTTTGGTTCAGTAGCAGTGGGTGATGATTCCGTTGTAACATTTGACATTGATAACACATTTGGTTTGCGTTCAATTCAGGTAAACTATGTCGGCAATACAGATACCCTTTCGTTTACGTACGAAGGGAGCAAATCATTTACTCTTGATACGGGAGCAACGATTTCTCTTCCCGTTCGTTTCACACCAAAATCGGCTGGACAAAAACAAGCTTATATAGCATTTAAAACAACCGACATACGATTTCCGAATGTTATCTTGCGGTTTCAAGGGACCGGCATTGTGAAAAATTTTACCAAACGGCGAGTATTGCTGGATACCAGTCTTGGGTTTGTTTCCCCTGATGGTTCAACACTTTCGGAATATTACAAACTGTGGGAGTTGAGTCTTGAGCGTGCCAAAATTAATGTAGATTTTCAAAAAGTGCTTCCATTGGCAAATTACAATGCCGTTGTGTACGTACAACCCCCAACAACGCTTCCTCCAGTTACCATTGATTCATTGCAAAAATTTATTATGAACGGCGGAACTGTGGTGTTACTTGGCGAACACGGAACAACATCCCGTACATCATTCAATACATTCCTGCACGATTCCACGTGGACAAAATACAATGTGAAGACAGGAATTCAGTTTAATGGAGATTTGGTATGGGATGAAGCGTTGAAAGATTCTTGTTTATCGGGGTACGTTGCAGCATATTCCGCATCGAAAAATGCCTTGACCTACAAAATTGACAGCGTTGTGTTAATGACGCCGGGAAGCTTAAAAGTTGATACAACTGTGATCAATGTTGTCCCTTTGCTATCGGCAACCGCGCCAACGTTATTTACCACTGAGGATACTT
>JBFMDF010000468.1:0-1626 GCA_040753935.1 Bacteroidota bacterium
AAATATCTGAAAAATTCATCCGAAGGATCCTTCGGATGAGTTCGTCATGGTGGCCGCCTGAACGGCGAAGTCGAACCATGATGATTACCTACAACGTCACACCGAGCGAAGTCGAGCCACCATAATTACCTATTGTGTCGCACCGAGCGTAGTCGAACCATGATGCTTACCTACGTGTCACACCGAGCGAAGTCGAGGTGTGACAACACCTGATGACAAAACAATTTTTCAGAACGAGTACGTCGCCGTTAACACACCGCGCCTGCCTAACATCGACCCGCCGAAGATTTCGTAATGTTTACGATTGAGAAGGTTGGAGATATTCATATTGAGCGAAAGATTTTCGTTGACCTGATATCCTCCCGAAAGATTAACAATAGCGTATGCTTTGATTTGTCCGGCAAACACACCGGCTGACCAGAAATACGGTGGTACATATTTTAATTTTACTGAAATATCAAAATTCTCTTTGCTTTGGTACGTTACGCCAACATTGGTTTTCCAGCGGGGAGAGTTCGGCTGTATTTGTGAAACTTCGGCAGGAGTTAAACTCTTCTTATCAATTTCAAATTGGAAATAAGAATAATTTGCATCAACAATGAGTTCTTCCGTAACAAAGTAATTCACACCGATTTCATAGCCATACTCGTCAACTTTTCCTACATTTTTATACGACCAGACAGCATGAGAAAAGCTGGTATCAGCGCCGGTTAAGTAGCTTTTCCGCGCAATAATCCACGGCGATGGCTGATTCGGATCGAACCCTGCGCCAAGATCGGAAATAAAATCTTTCAATCGGTTGTAATACAGATCTACCGTTAGGAACAAAGTGTTTTCCAGCACTCCATTGTAGCCAATTTCATACCCTTCTATTTTTTCTACTTTCAACGAGGAGTTCCCTCGGTATGCTAACCCGCTTGTTGCCGCACCAAAGAACGTTGTAAATCCCCGGTAAGGATGATTGACATGCAGATACAATTCAGAATAATTCGGTGATTGAAACGCTTTGTTGTACGTTACGCGAAAGGTATGATTGGAAAGAGGAGAAAAAACAATTGCCGCTTTAGGTGAAAAGAAACTTTCGTGCAGCGATGATCGGTCATAGCGGGCGGCAACAACCGCTTTCAGTTCCGAAGCAAACCGGAATTCCGCCTGTCCAAAGACACCGGAGGTGTTATCATTTCTCTTCCCAAGCATCAGTGTATTTTTGGTGTCGATTGAAATTAACCGATGGGACGCACCAACTACTACAAACAACCTGTTATCAAAAAACAGATGGTTGTATTGCATCTCTCCTTGCGTAATGTTTGCATCCTGAATAAGATCAAGACCTGTTGACAAAGACACTTCAGGAGCCATGTTGATACGCGATTGAGTCCATAGATTAACGCTGATTCCATAGTTGCTATAATTCAACCGGGCAAACGGTCTGCGGGCACGTTGTACCTGCACTCTGCCTATACCGGTAACAATAACTTCATTTTCTACTTGTGTAACTCCCCCTTCCAGCGTGGTTGTGCCGCCATCTTCATAGTCATGGTCAATCCGTCCGGAAATGTAAAACTGTTTCACCGGCTCGTCTCGTAATTCTGCAACTTCATTGTTTAGTGCGGTGAAACCATCATA
>JBFMDF010000469.1:0-1618 GCA_040753935.1 Bacteroidota bacterium
CATCAATGTTTCGCGCGGATATTCGGGAAGACCTGCGTGCCCTAAAATAGCAACACGAATGTCTTCAGGGTATCCTTTTTCTTTGAGAACTTCGCTTCCTTTCAACGGATGATCGGGAAGAACTTGAAATTTTTCGTAATCAAAGTCATGCAGGAGTCCGGCAATTCCCCACGCTTCTTCATCTTCGCCGAATTTTTTCGCATATGCCCGCATCGCCGTTTCAACACAGAGCATGTGTTTGCGGAGTGATTCGCTGTGTGTGTATTTGTGCATGAGCGCAAGTGCATCGTCTCTGTTCATATTACACCAAGGATGATGGACAATAGTGATTGATGGAACACTGATGGCACAACGGTTTTCGTGCTGAGCAGATGTTTCTTCCGTGGAGAATAAGTGAATGGGAAAATTGGTACCACTGTCTTTTGGGAACAAGCGCCATCAAATCTTTTTCAATTTTCACCGCATCGTGTTCTTTTGTGAAGCCCAGCCGTTGAGACAATCGTGCAACATGTGTATCAACGACCACACCTTCTACTTTACCAAACGCATCACCAAGCACAACATTGGCGGTCTTTCTGCCAACGCCCGGCAGCGCATGAAGTTCTTCCATTGTTTGCGGTACGTTGCCATTGTGCTTTTCTATCAACGCACGAGCGCATGCAATGATATTCTTTGCTTTGTTGTGATAAAAACCTGTTGAATGAATCAACTGTTCTACTTCTTTTCTCTCTGCACGAGCAAAATCAGCAGGGGTAGCAAATCGTTGAAAGAGTTTCGGCGTTACCATGTTCACACGGGCATCAGTACATTGCGCCGATAGGATAACTGCAACCAGCAACTGAAACGGATTTTCATACTGTAAAGCAGTTTTTACAGCGGGATATTCTCTACCAAGAATTTTGACGATAGAACGAAGGCGCTCCTTTTTCTTTTCTAACGATTCGTGTTGTGTTTTCTTCATTCGGATATTTTTTCCAGAACAACTAACGCACCTTTCGTAACCGGCGACTCTTCATCTGTTTTGTTATCCCCAAATAATGAGGTTACCACTGAGCCAAGTGGTACGTTTTTTACATCAACATCAAACTGAATTTGATTCTCAAAGCCGAAACCGATCTTAAAAATTTTTTTTGTTACCGATACATTTTCAAGTTCAAACTGCCCAATGAGCGCTTTGAATTTCTCCTGCAACTGTTCTCTTCCAATATCGAGGTGATTGACATGAAAGATCACGCGCTGTTTGGTAGTGACTGTTGTAGGCGTAAACAGGGTAACCGTTTCTGTTATACATTCGCTGACGAAAGAAAAATCTTCGTCGGAATGTTTCTTCAACGTACTTTCAGCAGAGCGGAAAAAAATTGGAAGGAGAGAAACATCATCAGCCGAAAACTCAATGAAATAACGATTACCGCTACGTTTCCCTTTGTTGAGATGAACATGTGGAAGTAATGATTTCCCATTTTTTATCAACTGACGAACTAACGACACCGACTGTTTATGAAGAGGAATCTTTGTCGGTTCAGCCATACCAAAGATCGTTAGTGGTAATGAAGTTTCGATGACGCCGGTTCCATTCTGCTTCAGTACTTCGTTAATAGTATCTTGAATGGAAGATGCT
>JBFMDF010000470.1:0-1612 GCA_040753935.1 Bacteroidota bacterium
GTGTTCGGTTAGTCTGCCAACCTTAATCTGAATGGTGCTGACATCCGGTACAATCACCGTCCGCGCAGAAAGCGAATGAGGTGAAATCGGTTGAATAACAAAAACGTTTGACGATGGTGTTACAATAGGTCCGCCCGCTGCAAGTGCATAGCCTGTTGAACCTGTCGGCGTTGACACAATAATTCCGTCTCCCTGAAAACTCACCAGATATTCGCCGTCAACGTGCACGGTGATGTGAATAACACGCGATGAACTGCTTTTATCAATAACTACTTCATTCAACGCAGTCATTTCCTTTTTTCCATTTTCCAAAGCAACGGACAGCAACGTTCGCTCTTCAATAACGTGACGTTCTTTTACAACATCACAGATAAAGGATTCCAGTTCATCCAGCGATACTTCTGCCAAGAAACCTAACTTACCCAAATTCACTCCGAGGATGGGAATTTGCTTCTTCCCCACCATTCGCGCGGCTGATAAAATTGTTCCGTCACCGCCGAACGCAACAATGAAATCGCATCCGGTACTCAGATCAGATGAGAAGTGGCATTGCTTTTTGAGAGCGTTCGCACCCTGCTTTTTCTTCAGCACCGGTTGCAAATCTTGATGAAGAAAAAAATTCAAGTTGTACCGTTTGCCGATTTTGAGAAGGTGTTCAATCGCCTTCGGAAGCGACGGTTTAGTAATATTCCCGACAACACCGATGTTCATGATGTTTTTTGTTCTTTTGCTTTTTCGTCGACAAAATTCAACTTCAGTTCGGCGATAACAGTATTGAGGAATTTTTCCTCGTCGGTAGTAAGATTGCCTTTAGTTTTTTCTTTTAGCATATCAAGCAAGTCAATGGTAAACTCAGCTTGCTCCAAATTCCGTTCTATCTTATCGGTCGCCGGATTTTTAATCTTTCCCATCTGTTGCAATGCTCCAGCATGCAACGATGTTACAAGTTGTACAAACATGAGTTGTTGTTTCTCTTTCTCGTTCATTGTTGTTTGCGGTTGATATGAATTGATTCTTTCTCCCATAATTTAGCGTATTTTGTGAAAACATACGAGGACGAAAATAATGCGAGAAGTAATCCCTGCACACCATCCAGAAAACCCAAACGAATAAAGTACATACGGATAAACTGCCAAATGGGACGAAGTAGTACATTGTGCAGACGAAAATGTTTTCCTTTCGCATGCAATTCGTCGGCGGCAAGCGACGTATAGCGATTGTATTTTTCAAAGTAATGGTAAATGGACGGATCGGTAAAATGAAGAAGGTCGTGCCGTAATTCACCAACAGTTCCGTTAATCACCAGACCTTCATGCACTGGAGCAGAATTGAAAGACGCTCTCTGCTTGTGAAACAGTCGTGCCACTCGCCCGGGATACCATCCTGAATGTTTAATCCATCGTCCCAAAAAATAGGCACGTCGTGCGACGGTGAACGCCGCGTGAGAAGGATTTGACTTTACTACTTCCTGAATTTCAGTTGCAAGTTCCGGTAGTACCCGCTCGTCTGCATCAAGCCAAAGAATCCACTCATTAGTTGTTTGTTCAACGGCAAATTGTTTAGCGGCGGCAAATCCATGCCATGGCTGAACAAACACTTTCTGCGTAAATTG
>JBFMDF010000471.1:0-1591 GCA_040753935.1 Bacteroidota bacterium
CATCCTTGGAATTAGTCCCGACAGTTTTTCTTCCCACCAGAAATTCTCTGCAAAATATCACCTCAACTTTCCTATTCTTAGCGATGACACAAAAGAGGTGATAAAGCGATATGGCGTGTGGAAGAAAAAGCAAATGTTCGGAAGAACGTATATGGGAGTGGTCCGCACGACGTTTATCATTGATGAACAAGGGAAGATTTCACACATCTTTCCTAAGGTCAAAATAAAAGGCCATGGAGAAAAAATTTTACAGGCATTGTCTGAGTAAATGAGTACGGTGTATGTATATCGTCGGGCACACTTCAGTGCTGCTCACCGCGTTTTCGATCCGGCATTGAGCGATGAAGAAAACTTCGACCTTTTCGGAGGATGCTCGAATCCAAACGGACATGGGCATAATTATTACATAGAAGTGTGTATTGCCGGAGAACCAAACAAAAAAACCGGCTACGTTATTGACTTGAAAAAGGTAAGTGATATTCTTCGTCGCCATTTTGTAGAGAAAGTCGATCACAAAAATTTAAACACCGACGTTGAGTTCATGAAAAACGTCAATCCCACGACTGAAAATATTGCCATTGCGGCGTGGAAACAGATTGCTCCGCATATCACCGAAGGGAAATTATATTCCGTTCGTATTTACGAAACGGAGAAGAATTTTGTTGAATATCGAGGAGAATAATTTTGCCGAAATCAAAAAGAGGATATCAAAACGTCGCACGTCTGGAAAAACTTGTTCGTGAACAACTGAAACTCATCGGTGAAAATCCTGGTCGTGAGGGACTTCTGAAAACGCCGCATCGAGTAGCCAGGTCACTTCAGTTTCTTACCAAAGGTTACCATGAAGATGTGCACACCATTCTTAACGGTGCAATTTTTACTGATGACAATCAGGAAATGGTGATTGTGAAGGATATAGACTATTTCAGCATGTGCGAACATCATCTGTTACCGTTTTATGGAAAAATTCACGTCGCGTATATTCCTAATAAAAAAATTGTTGGCTTAAGTAAAATTCCGCGCATTGTTGACATGTTTGCGCGCCGTCTTCAGGTGCAGGAACGGATGACACGCCAAATTGCCAATACGTTGTACGAAGCGTTGGAACCTGAAGGAGTTGCAGTAGTGTGCGAAGGGAAGCATATGTGCATGATGATGCGTGGTGTTGAAAAACAACATTCGCTGGCAACCACAAGCGCAATGCTCGGTGTATTTCAATCCAATATCAAAACAAGAACAGAATTCTTAACATTGATTACGAATAAACTCTCATGATAGAATTAGAAAAGAATTACATTCCGGTTATTTGGGTTACCGGAGCAACAAGGGGTATTGGTCTTGCCATTGCTAATGCATTTGCACTCATCGGTTGCAGAGTGGTATTGAGCGGACGGAATAAATCACAGTTGGAAATTAACGCCGGTAGAATCATCGATCAGGGAGGGACGGCACTGCCGATTGTCTGCGATGTTACGTCCGAAACGAGCGTGCGCGGAGCGTATGCAAACATCAGTAAAAAATACGGCGATGTTGACGTTCTTGTGAATAATGCGGGTGTTACGGTATTTGAAACATTTGAAAAAACAAGCAT
>JBFMDF010000472.1:0-1589 GCA_040753935.1 Bacteroidota bacterium
GTAAAGCGAACCCCGATAGAATGTGTCAGTCCCAGGTCGTTGTGGGTTGCAATTCCATAATCAACAGTAACAGTAGAAAGGTGAATTCCAACCCCGCCAAACAAACGAGATGGTTCTCCCTGAATCCCTGTTCGTAGTGTGACGATCTCGTGCGGTTGGAACTCAGCCCCTGCTCTGTATGTCGGTTCATACCGTACATCTTTCACCAGATCAAACATAACCACCATTGTTCCGATAACACGATACGAAACACCGGCAAGCATTACCTGTGGAATATCATCATCATTGCCGAACGTACTTCTGGTAACATTGTGAAGCGCTACTCCAAGCATTAACGCCTCGGTGAACGAATACACAGCACCGATATCAACACCACCTTTAACTGCCGTGCCATAGCGCGATATTGAAAGATGGTAAACAGAAAGCGTCGCTCCAAAACTAAAATTCTGAATATCAGAATGAGCGATACTGAATGAACCGGTTGTTTCTTTATACAGTGAAAATCCAAACGATGTAAACGAAGCAGAAACTTTTGCAACACCAATATCATCGGCAATCTGCGCACCGAAATTGGTCAATTGCGGCAATTGAAATGGCGACGGCGAATAAAATACAGAAGAGGTCAACGACGTAACATTCAACAGCGCTGCAGGATTCAACCAAACATTCTGTTCTGATGCCAATGCAACTCCGCTGAATCCCCTGCCGACCACTGCGGCAGGAAGAGCAGTGCGTTCAAAACCCGCCCAGACGTGGTCAACACAAAAGACAACTTGAATGAACAAAATGAAAAGTTTATATTGTCGCATTACCACCTCTAAAAAGGATTGTTGTATGCTTCGAATTTCTGCTTTTCTTTTTGTAGTTACCGTCTATTCTATCGCTCAAATTGAATGCGATGTCACCATTAACACTCAATCCATTCCTGCCGCCACCGATAGACTTCAATCATTTGAGCGGGATATCGAAAACTACATCAATTCCAACAAATGGTCAACAGAAGACCTTGGCGGAGAAAAAATTAAATGCTCGATGAACATTTTCTTTGTCAGTTCGTCGGGGGACAATTCCTACCAAGCACAAGTGTTTATCGGCAGTACGCGTCCGGTGTATGTTGGCAATACTGCCTCGAACCGAAAATCACCAATGCTTCGCATCTTTGATGATAAATGGGAATTCAGTTACACGCGCGGACAACCTTTATACCGAAACGATACACAGTTTGACCCACTCACGGATTTTATCGACTTCTACATGTACCTTATTCTCGGCTTCGATTTCGATTCATACGAAAAACTTGGCGGCACCCCGTACTTTTTGAAAGCGCAAACACTCGTCAACCAAGCACCATCTGGAAATAAAGGTTGGGAACGCGGGACTGCGACAACGTATAACAAATACATGCTGGCAGAAGAAATCAACAGCCCAAAGTACCAGCCGTTTCGTGAAGGATGGTATTTGTATCACTACAAAGGATTAGACCTTCTTGCCACAAAACCGGACGTTGCGTATAAAAATATGGTGAAGTTCATCGAGAACATTGCAGAGATACGCAAAACAACGCCGCGCGGAATTTTATTTAGAACTTT
>JBFMDF010000473.1:0-1589 GCA_040753935.1 Bacteroidota bacterium
GATTCAACACCGGGTACTCGGTTAACGTCATCTATCGTGTTGAATAATTCACATGCTCAAGGCGGAACATCTTACTAAACACTTCACTAACGTTCGGGCTGTTGACGATATATCGTTAGAAGTGCGTCGAGGAAGTGTTTTTGGACTCATCGGTCCAAATGGTGCTGGCAAGAGCACCACAATACGTATGTTATTGAACATCATTAAGCCCGACTCTGGAACTATTTTGTATGACGGAAAACCGTTTGACGTTTCAATTCAAAACGCTATTGGCTACTTGCCCGAAGAGCGTGGGTTGTACAAAAAAAACGGCGTGCTTGATACCATCGTCTATTTTGCTGTGCTTCGCGGCATTGATCCCAAGACGGCAAAGAAAAAAGGAATGCAGTGGCTTGAACGGTTCAATCTTCAATCGTATGCAAAACGAAAAGTCGAAGAACTTTCCAAGGGAAACCAGCAGAAGGTGCAATTCATTACTGCAATTCTTCACGACCCTGAATTGATTGTTTTGGACGAGCCGTTTTCCGGACTTGATCCTGTTAATCAAATTGTGTTGAAAGATATTTTTTCTGAATTGAAGCAGAAGGGAAAAGCGATCATCTTTTCTACGCACCAAATGGAATCAGCGGAGAAGTTGAGCGATGAAATCTGTTTAATCAATCATGGAAAAGTTGTGCTGGAAGGTGCAGTGCGGAAGGTGAAACAACAATTCGGCAGTAACACAGTACGACTGGAGTATACCGGTAATGGTTCGTTTCTTGCTAAACTTCCGTTTGTATCGAAATCAACTATCTATGAAAACTATGCAGAGTTGATGCTCAATGACGGTGTTACATCGCAGGAGATTTTGAAAGCAATATCATCGAAGGTTGAACTCAGGAAATTTGAATATGTTGAGCCGTCGTTGAATTCTATTTTTCTTGAAGTTGTGGGATCGTCAGTTGAACAGGTCGAACAAGAGCAGGTCGAAACGAAAAAATCAACACCACTTCCATCTTTCCAGCATCCTGAATTAAAAAAACACCAACTTTCGTTGTTACTGGGCGCGCTGATGACCATCATCGGTGGCGTTTTAGTGATAAGCAAGAACGATATGTGGGTGCTTCTTGTAGCAGGTGTAATATCAACAATTGTCTCTTTTATCAAAATACAAAAACTGAAGCAGCAATTACCGAAGGAGACAGCCCATGAATAAAGTGTTTGCTGTTGCACGGTGGGAGTTTGTTGAAAAGATTAAAACAAAAGCGTTTATCATTGGCTTATTTCTCACGCCGTTGATTATGTCTATCTTTTTTGTTGTACCAAGCCTGCTATCGAAAAGCGAACAGGAGACGACGAAACAAATAGGGGTGATTGATGAAACGCGTATGCTTACCGGGATAATTAATGAACGGTTGCGTGAGCGATATAAACTTCCCTCTGGTCTTCCAACATATGAACTACACGAAATCACCGACGAAGACCGCAGCACCGACCATCTGAAAATTATTGCCAACGCACAACTGATTTCCGGACAAATTGAAGGATATTTTGTTCTTCCGGTTAATGTGATGGATAGCGGTAAAGTAGAATACCGTGCAGAAAATGTC
>JBFMDF010000474.1:0-1576 GCA_040753935.1 Bacteroidota bacterium
ATAATACAAGGTGCATTCTTTTACGGCAAAATCCGCCGCAGAGTCGCTGTTGAAATTAACGAACAACTTCGTGCACAAACAGAAAAAATTATTGCCTCAGTCCGTGAAATAGTATCTAAGCAAAGTTTTCCACAAGCACAGTACACGGCGAAATGTAAAAATTGCTCGTTGTATCCACTCTGTCAACCAAAAGCAATGAATCAACGGAAACTTCATAGTTACATAAAGGAACTGTACACAGCGTGAAAAAACATCTCAATACCCTATACATTACCTCAGACAACGCCTACGTTCGCAAAGAACGAGAAACATTTGTCGTGGAAATAGATAACAAGAAAGTGTTTCAAGCGCCAGTTCACGCAATTGAAAATATTGTTTGTTTCGGATTCAAGGCACTGTCACCTCCGTTAATGGCTTTTTGTGCGGAAAACAATGTGGGCATCAGTTACCTTACTGAAACCGGACAATTCCTTGCGCGTGTGTACGGCGCTCAAAAAGGAAATGTCCTTTTACGCAAAGCACAGTACGCCAAAGCAGACAACGAATTTGAATCACTTACCATTGCGCGACCGATTGTTGCGGCAAAAGTGTCGAATTATCGCAGTCTGCTTCAACGGCATCAACGCAATCATCCGGATCGAAGTAACGATCGGGTTGTGGAGGTTGCGACGGCATTAGGAAATCGTTTAAGCGATATTCAACGTGCTCAAACGCTCAATGAATTACGCGGACATGAAGGGGAGTGTGCGGCGCTGTACTTCAGTGTACTCTCGCAACTGATGACGGCACAGCAAGATGATTTCATCTTCACACAGCGTAGCAAACGCCCACCACTCGACCCGGCTAATGCCATGCTCTCCTTTTTGTACTCTATTCTGGCAAACGATGTTCGCTCTGCAGTCGAAACCACCGGACTCGATCCTCAAGTTGGTTTTCTCCATCAGATTCGTCCTGGAAGAGCATCATTGGCATTAGACCTTATGGAAGAATTTCGTGCATATCTTGGCGATAGAATTATGCTCAACCTCATCAACCTAAAGCAAATAACAAAAAAAGATTTTGAGGTCAGAGAATCAGGCGAAGTGCGAATGTCCGACACCGCTCGAAAAACATTACTCAACACCTATCAACAGCGAAAGCAGGAAGAGATCATACATCCATTTTTAGATGAAAAAATGACGATAGGACTCCTGCCGCACATTCAAGCACAATTGTTAGCACGTTACATCAGAGGTGATATTTCAGATTATCCACCGTTCTACATAAAGTAAGTCAAACAATCCTTTCTGTATAGAAGAGGAAAAAACGTATGATGGTATTGGTCAGCTATGATGTTTCAACCAAAACAGAAGCAGGAACTAAACGATTACGAAAGATAGCCGAAACATGCTTGAACTACGGACTTCGTGTCCAGAACTCAGTCTTTGAGTGTAACGTAAACCCTGCACAATGGGAAATTTTAAAAGACAAATTGCTAACTCTTTATGACGCACAAAATGATAGTCTTCGGTTCTATTTTCTAGGAACAAATTGGCAGCGGCGAGTAGAACATTATGGGAGTAAAGAAATCCAAGAT
>JBFMDF010000475.1:0-1571 GCA_040753935.1 Bacteroidota bacterium
TGACCATTATTTTTTTTATAGACCGGCAAGTCTATTTTTCATTTCACTGTTATGAAAATTCTCATTACCGATCCCATCGAACAAAGTTGTGTTGACATTCTTACCCGTGAAGGCTTTCAGGTAGATTTGAAGCCAGGACTTCCTCCCGAAGAAATCAAAAAGATCGTCGGTGACTATGTTGCGATGATTGTGCGAAGCGGAACAAAAGTTACTGCTGATATTATTGAGCATGCAACTGCTATGAAGGTCATTGGCAGAGCAGGAGCCGGAGTTGATAATATCGACTCTGCGGCAGCATCACGAAAAGGAATTATCGTGATGAATACTCCGGGTGGAAATACTATTTCGACTGCTGAACATACACTGTCGATGATGATGGCGCTTGCGCGAAACATTCCTCAGGCGCACGCAAGTTTGGTGGCGGGAAAGTGGGATCGGAAAAAATTTATGGGAACCGAATTGTTCGGCAAAACACTCGGCATTATTGGTTTGGGAAAAATTGGCGCTGAAGTTGCCGTCCGAGCACAAGCGTTTGGTATGACAACTATCGGGTACGATCCGGTGTTGAGTGCTGAGGTTGCATCCAAAATGAATGTGCAGTTGGTTACCCTTGATGAAATTTATCGTCGGTCAGATTTCATTAGCGTGCACACGCCGCTCAACAACGAAACTCGCGGATTACTGAATAAAGAGACAATAGCAAAATGTAAAAAAGGAGTCCGTCTTATCAACTGCGCACGCGGCGGCATTATTGATGAAACGGCGTTGCTTGAAGCGCTCGATAGTGGACATGTTGCTGGTGCGGCGCTTGATGTATATTCAGAAGAACCACCGAAAGATTTTACACTTGTTCGTCATCCGAAAGTTGTTGCAACACCGCATCTTGGTGCGTCAACAGAAGAGGCGCAGGAGAAAGTAGCAATTCAAATTGCACACCAAATTGCCGATGCGTTAAAAGATCGCGGTATTGTCGGCGCAGTTAATGCATCGGCATTGCAGGCAGGCATTCCAATTGAAATTAAACCATTCCTACAGTTGGCAGAAAAGTTGGGAATGCTTCAAGCGCAAGTGATGAATGGAAAACTCAAAGAACTTTCTATAGAACTGCGCGGCGAGTTACTTCATAAATATTCGGAACTGCTGAAGGCTGGGGTGCTTCGTGGATTGCTTTCCAAATTAATCCAGATTCATGAACCGATTAACTACATTAATGCGCCGGTAGTTGCGCAATCGTTAGGCGTGCGAGTTAGCGAAAAGAAAGAGGCAGAAGCGGAAAATTACACCAACCTTCTGACTATTGCGTATAAGACCGACGAAGAGGAACGTTCGTTTGCCGGAACAGTGTTCGGCGGGAAATATTTAAAGATCGTTCGTCTCGACAAATATTATCTTGAAGGGACGCCGGAAGGAACATATCTCTATTATACAAACATCGATCGTCCCGGTATGCTGGCAAAAGTCGGGGCAATTCTTGCAGACGCAAACATTAACATTGCGGGATTATCACTAGGCCGAACAGGTGTTGGCGAGCGTGCGTTAACGGTTGTGCAGGTTGACAATCCAATTCCCGA
>JBFMDF010000476.1:0-1556 GCA_040753935.1 Bacteroidota bacterium
TATTTCGGTGCCGGTTGAAGAGCAAATTGCCGGCGGTTCGTTGTACTCGTTATTGAGTGGGTATCCGAATCTAAAACGATTCCGGATTGACGGCACTGATTTTATCGAGTCTTTCAAAGCGGCAAAAGAAGCGGTGGAATACTGTCGTGGGGGAAATGGTCCTGCGTTCATTGAAGCGATGTGTGTCCGTTTGTTTCCGCATTCGTCGTCCGATGATCCGAAAAAATACCGTGATCCAAAAGAAATTGAAGAAGATAAAAAGAAAGATCCGATTCCGAAGTTTGAACGGTTTTTAATTGAAGAAAAAATTCTTTCTCAACCGGAAATTGAAAAAATCCGCGCGGAAGTAAAACGAGAAGTAGCCGAAGCCGCAGAATACGCTGAATCTGCACCGAGTCCTACAGCCGATACTGCAGAGCGAAATGTTTTTTCACCAATTATTGTTGTGCCAAAAGATGGGTTTGAAGAACCAGTGCACACCGGGGCAAGTATAGTCATGGTTGATGCGATTAACCATGCCTTGCATGAAGAGATGAAACGAAATCCCAAAGTGTTGGTATACGGCGAAGATGTTGCCGATGGAAAGGGAGGAGTGTTTACTGCCACCAAGGGACTTTCCACAACATTTGGTTACGACAGATGTTTTAATTCACCATTGGCAGAAGCATCCATCGTTGGAACTGCAATTGGGCTTGCTGTTCGTGGATTTAAACCAGTGGTAGAAATTCAATTCGGCGATTACATTTGGCCCGCATTTATGCAGATTAAAGATGAACTTGTGCATATGCGCTACCGCACCGATGGCGACTGGAGTTGTCCTGTTGTTATTCGCGTGGCTGTTGGAGGTTATATTCGCGGAGGTTTATATCACAGTCAAAGTATTGAAGGAATTTTTGCGCACATTCCCGGCTTGTGGATTGCGTTTCCTTCCAACGCCGCCGATGCAAAAGGATTGTTGAAGACGGCAATCCGTGAAGATAATCCGGTCTTGTTCTGCGAGCACAAAGGATTGTATCGTCAACAATTTGCTGCCACCCCAGAACCTGATGAGAATTACTGTTTGCCGTTTGGTCTTGCAAAGGTGAAGAAAGAAGGGAGCGACATCACCATTGTAACGTGGGGATTTTTAGTGCAACGATCAATTGAAGCGGCACGAAAACTGGAAGACCAAGGAGTCAGTTGTGAAATTATTGATTTACGTACACTCTGTCCGTGGGACAAAGAAACTGTCTATAACTCCGTTCGCAAAACAGGAAAAGTATTGATTGTTCATGAAGATACAAAGACGGGTGGTTTTGGGGCTGAAATTGGAACGCAGATAGCCGAAGAATGTTTCCAGTACCTCGATGCTCCGTTAATGCGTGTTGCAGCGTTAGACACTCCGATTGCTTTTGCGCCTGCACTTGAGACGGCAATTCTTCCGCAGGAACATCACATTACTTCGGCGCTGGAAAAGTTGGCGATGTTTTGAAGCAGGAAGAAAGTTAAACCCATTATAAAAAATATAAATTTGGTGAAGGACATTTTGGTTTTAAGTTTTGAAAAAAGAAATCGGT
>JBFMDF010000477.1:0-1552 GCA_040753935.1 Bacteroidota bacterium
TCAAATCCTGGCGCCACAATACAGCCGACGAGTGAAAATGAATTCACTTCCTCAATGGTACCGCCGAACCAATTTCCATGCGGAATAACAGCGTGTGGCTGTTCCCCTTTGTCGAGATTTTTTCCGATGCGATGCTGAGTGTAATTTCCTTTAGGATCGATTGAATGAATAGTCAGCGCGCTTCCATCAATATGAAACCACTGCTCATCCGATTTCAATCTGTGCAGTGAAGAGAAGTCACCGCTTTCCAATAAATAGTAAATTGTTGTTGAGTATGCCCGTCCACCATTGTACCGTATCGGCAACGCATCTTTGGAAATGACACCGTCCGCGCGATAAATTTCGCGGAAGTAACCTCCTTCGGGATGCTGTTTCAATTGTAGTTTCTCAATCCAATCTTTTGAGTTCATATCCTCTTGTTTGAAGTTTCATGTTAACCTCGAAACTTAAAATGTGGAACAACAAAAAAATTAAACTGCGCCGATAACGGCGTTAATCGCCGTTGTATTCACAATATCATCCACACTGCAGCCGCGGGAAAGATCAAACGCTGGTCGTTTCAATCCTTGCACCACAGGACCAATTGCTTCTGCGCCGCCGAGTCGTTGTGCAAGTTTGTAACCGATATTTCCGGCATTCAAATCCGGAAAGACAAGCACATTTGCCGTTCCGGCAACAACACTCCCCGGTGCTTTCGATGCGGCAACTTTCGGAACAATTGCGGCATCAAGTTGCAGTTCGCCATCCAGTTTGAGTGATGGATTTCTTTTCTTTGCAATCTCTGTTGCCTTCTGCACTTTTTCCACAAGCGGATGCGAGGCGCTCCCTTTTGTGGAAAACGAAAGCATTGCAACGCGCGGTTCTTCACCGGTAATTTTTTGATGATTCTCGGCGGATGTCAATGCAATGTCGGCAAGTTGTTCTGCGGTCGGATCCGGCACCACGGCGCAATCAGCAAATGTGAAAAGTTTTGTTGGAAAGATCATGGCAAAGAAACTCGACACAATGCTGATTCCTTCCTTCATACCAATAATTTGAATAGCGGCTCGAAGCACATCACCGGTAGTGGAAAGCGATCCGGCAACACTGCCGTCTGCCATTCCTTCTTTCACCATCATCGCGCCGAAGAACAACGGCTTCTTCATTGTCTCTTGTGCGTCGGTGAACTGAACGCCCTTTGACTTGCGAAGGTTGAAATAGATGTGCGTGAAGTCAGACAGTTTATCGGATTTCAGCGGATCCACAATGCGGATGCTGTTCAGCGAAACATTTTCACTTTCTGCTTTTGCTCTGATTTTTTCTTCCGCACCAATCAAGATCGGAGTGGCGATTCCTTCATCCACAAGAATGCGAGCCGCCTTGATGGTGCGCGGGTCGAGTGCATCGGGCAAGACGATTGTCTTTTTGAGTTGTTTAGCTTTCGTCCTGATTTCTGAGATAAAATTTTGTGGGTTCATGAACGTATCCTTTTTACTTTGAAATTTACAACTGATGGCTGTTCAACGTAAGTTTTTTTTTATATTGATTAAATAAAAGTTAAATTTTATTACGA
>JBFMDF010000478.1:0-1543 GCA_040753935.1 Bacteroidota bacterium
TTAACTCTAAAGGAATATCATGATTCGATTATTCTTGCTCGCGGTTGTTTTTCTTAGCAGTGCATTTGGAGGATACTCGACTCCCAATACAGGTGTGAAGTGGAATGTTGATTCACTCGTTGTACATTCGGCGGGAATAGTAACCGGAGCGTTTCCACACTATGTTGTGAATGACACAGTTTTTGTTTCACCGAACGATCTTCTTGTTGTTGAAAAAGGGTCAACGATCAAAATCAGTTATCGAAAAGGAATTACTGTCCGAGGAGGATTTTTGGCTGTCGGTTCGAAAGATTCCCTCATAACATTTACTGTGAACGATTCGACATGGCAGGAACTACGGTTTGAAGATTCGGCAATTGATTCGCTCTGCAGGATGGAATACTGCGTTGTAGAATATGCCCGACTCGGTCTTAATTTTGTCGGCGCCAGCCCGACGGTGATGTATTCAACGATCAAAAACACCGGTACTATTTCCGGCACACTTGCGGGCTCGGGAAACTACGGCATTCAATGCTTTAACTCCAATGCACTATTGCGCTACGATAGTATCTACAACAATGCTCAGTACGGCATTAACATTAATTCCAACTCCAGTCCGACCATTGAACATTGCGTCATTTTCAACAACAATCTGCAAGGTACAGCATTCAAAAATCAAATCAGCATCGGTCCACAAGGGATAAATTCACCGGTAATCCGGGACAACAAAATTTACCATACCAAAGAGAATATCAAAGTTGGAGCTATCAGTATCAGTGCACTATTTTCCGGTTCAGGTTCTTATGCAATAATCGAGCGAAATTATCTGCACCATAATGCGTATGGTATTGCATTGTTAAGTCAAGGAACAAGTACCATGAACGTGAATATTTGGAAGAATACCATTGTCAGCAATACGTATGCAGATCCGTTTGCTGCTGGAAGTGGAATTAACTGCTATGCCCTCTCTCCATCGGTGAATACCAGCGTGATTGCCGGAAATTTTATTTACGGCAACCTATGGGGAGTGACGGTTCAAGGAGTTGCCGCTCCGAATCTCGGCGATCTTTCAAACGCAGACACTACCGACGACGGGCAGAATGTGTTTATTGGTAACGGAAACCGTGATACAATTTTTGCATTGTATAACAATACCGCTCTTTCCTTGAAAGCGCAGAACAATTACTGGGGTACGTCGAATGCCGATTCAGTTGCTTTGGTGATATTTGATAGTTCTGATATTGCTTCGTTAGGGAAAGTAACCTACATGCCTTTTTTGACAAGCAGTCCAATTCTTTCAGTCCATCAACGTTTATTGCTACCAATATCGTTCGGGCTCGAGCAGAATTTCCCTAATCCGTTTAATCCAACGACGACAATTAGTTTTACGATTCACAAATCAGGTTTTGTTTCATTAAAGGTGTACGATTTGTTAGGAAAAGAACTTGATACGTTGGTAGAAGGATACAAGGAAGCAGGAACAAATGCTGTACAATGGAATGCGTCACAGTTCCCTAGCGGGGTGTATTTTTATCGCTTACAGGTAGGGACCCAGGTTGAAGTG
>JBFMDF010000479.1:0-1519 GCA_040753935.1 Bacteroidota bacterium
TGACACTGCAAAGTGAAAATTGGCAGGCAATCAACAATTTCATTACTGAAGTAGGAAATTTATTAGGGGGCAACGTTACGATGGGGAGGATTCCGTCGGACCACATCATCTACCGTATTTGGAAACGATTTGATGCACTGCCGCCGGTCGATCCCGAACTTCAGAATGTTGAAGGAAGACAGATCATGGATTTCTACAACGGTTTGTTCTACGAAAACAGACTTGTTGCAATTATCTCAAATAGAGGATATTCTATAGCATGGGGTGAATTTGGCACTCCGGAAATTCGGGCAGGAAAAGATTTTACACGACATCGTGAATTTCTTGTGAATGTGCTTTACTACGCACTCGCTTCATCGAAAAAGGCAAAGTAAGTATGAAAATACATTCTTTCATTCTTCTGGTGGTAGTATTATTCATATCGTCGTTGCGCGCCCAAGTACATGAGAGCAATGTCGATGTGGTAGTGTACGCGTTACAAACGCAAGATTCGGTTCAGGCAATTTCTTTACAACAACGTGAAGCGCAACAGACGAAAAGAAGAACTACCGCACTGTTGTATTCGTTGGCGATGCCCGGTTCGGGACAAACGATGCTTGGACATCCCTACAAAGGTGTTGGATTTACGTTGGCAGCATTTGGTTCACTGCTGACTGCTGTTATTTCGCATAACAATTTTATTGCCAGTAACGAGCGGCTTGATGCTCTTGAATTTCAGTATGCCAACGCGACAAACTGGGTGAGTGCCAATACGTTGTACAACGATATGATTGGCGTTGAACAAAAATTAAAATTAGATCGCAACCGACGTAACATTTTCCTCGCCATTACAGCAGTCATTTGGGCGGCGAATGTGGTGGACGTTCTCTACAATACTGAAGATCAGGGGCAAACAATATTTTCGCAACGAAGTTTAGTTGCTCAACCAGCAACGGCGTTTCTTGATTTGCCCCATCGCCCGTTGGTTGCTTTTTCAATAGACTTACAGTAAACAATATGAAGTACAGTATTTTCACCGTCTGCCTTATCTTCATTATCGGTTGTGAGCCGGAACGAAGTATTGTTCCCAACACGCATGATAACCGAGTGCCGGAAATTATTAACGTAACAGCGTGGGTAGATAGCATCAGTCCTACCCGCAAAGTTGTACGGATTCGATGGGCAAAGGACACACTGAAACAGTACACTGATCAACTGAAAAATTGGGAAGTGTTTCGTAGTTTGAATGACACGGCCCAGTTTACCTCTCGCGGTACAACTTTTATTCCTGCATGGGATGATGCTTCGGTTCATCGGACAGATAGAGATGTAACCGTGTTTTACAAAATTTTTCCAAACGGCGAACTGACCACAAAAGGTCAGTTTATTGGAAAGCCGTCTGATGTTATTAAATTAACTGTTCGGAAGTGATAGAGTTGTCGCTCCTCCGAAGGATGCTTCGCATCGACTCCGCTCGGAGCAACAAAAAGGTTCTGTCATGCCGAGCGAAGTCGAGGCATGACCGATGGAGAGGGTAAGT
>JBFMDF010000480.1:0-1504 GCA_040753935.1 Bacteroidota bacterium
TGCTTGGAACATTTTTTCTCGGGTTGTTATTCAAACAAACCAATCAACGTGATGCGTACATCGGTTTCGTTGCAGGAATTGTGACGATGATTGCAGTGTTATCCTATACAACCATAGATTTCACGTGGCATACACTCATCGGCTGTCTGGCTACCATTCTGGCAGGAAATCTTTCGGCACTGCTTCGGTCGAACAGTCAACAATGAAAAAGTCATCGCCAGAAATTTTCTACGGGTTTCTCTGCGGACTGGCAATGTCTCTCTGGACATTGCTGGAGTACGCATTGGGATTTCATACAACTTCACCGGAAATCGGACAGTACAGCGGTTTCGTGACTATCCTATTTCCGATTGTCTTTATCTATCTGGCAATGGACGAGCGTCAATCCGCTACTCACATGCCGCTTCAGTTTTTCGATGGCATCAATATTGGATTTCGCATTGCATTCTACTCGGCTATTCTTTTCACGATATTTTTGTTCATCTATTCAACCTCTATCAATCCGCAATGGATTGAAACAACAATTGAATGGCAGCGCAAACAATTACTTCTGAGCGGAGCAACCGATGATGAGATTGAAAAATTCATGGAACACAACCGTTCCACAAATACTCCCTTTGCACACGTGATCATGACGCTTCTCAGTTCAACCGGTATCGGTGTCGTGATTACGTTTCTTGAAATTCCTCTTGCACGTCTACTCTTCAAAAAAAATTAACCGATACGATAGTTGCAGAATGCTACGGTAAGCCGTATCTTTAACCAGTTGTAATTTGTTGTCGGTAGCTTTTTCATCATTCTCTGAAAACAGATGGTCCAAATCAAAATCCAATCATGTTAATTGTTCGTTATTGAAAGAAATGATACCTGATAGAGAACAATTTGAAGAACTCTGCGCCGCTTATGCTCTTGGAGCATTGGAAGAGGAAGAGCGGGCATTATTTGAAGAAGGGTTAAAAAACGGGGGTAAGGAGTATAAAAAAATCTTCGAAGAATCGATCGGCGTGTCATATCTCATCAATTCCAGTGTAAAAAAAGAACTCCCTTCCCCTGCCGTGAAAACCAAATTAATGGAAAAAATTCGCGGCAATGAGAGGCGATTCTCATCCCTCTCCTCTTTTGTAGAACGAACGGCCCTTGCGGTTGGATTTGGGAATCCTCGCTTTGGTTTTGCCATTGCCCTATTGTTATTGGCAATGGTAGTTGAAGTGGGAACATTTGCCTACCTTATGTACTTGGAGGCTGAAAGAAATGCTTCACAAACAGCAATGACACAAAGTGGCTTGCAACAACGCCTCCTTGCTCTTCAAGATGAACTTGACCAGAAGAACGAAATTCTCAACATCCTTCAATCCCGTGTTCTCGAAGTGGTGGTGATGAACGGTCTTGAGGTGAACCCACAGGGGTACGGAAAAATTATTTGGGACCCTCAGCGCAACATTGCTATACTTCAAGTGTCAAAACTTCCTTCCGTCTCTTCCGATAAAGATTACCAACTATGGTA